>NZ_JAOCEW010000013.1:0-114900 GCF_029841665.1 Stenotrophomonas sp. GD03819 | reverse complement strand
CCCACCCCGCCATCCCAGGGATCCTGCTGTTGCCCTTGCTTCGGCCGTTGCCTCTGCGGGTGCAGGGCGCAGCCCTGCCGCTTACCCAACAGGCTGCAGCGGCACCTTCGCCAGCACCCGCGCCCACGGGAACAACGGTCCCGGATCACGCTTGCGCGCCACCATCAGCGTCGGATCATCGCTGGCCGGCACCTGCTCCAGATCCAGCTGGTCGTGCCCGGCAATCCGCCGCAGCGACGGATAGCGCGCCACCAGCGCCAGCAGCAGCGCCTCCAGCGCCGCCAGCTGTGCCTCGGTGTAGGCCTCGTCCATCGCCTGATGGCGGCTGTCGAACCAGTCCGGGTAGCGCCCGGTGTTGACCAGCTCGATGCCCAGCGTATGCGCGTTCATGCCGCGCACGTGGTGGGCCACCCGTTCCGGTGCCACGTACTGCACCACGCTGCCATCGCGGTCGATGTAGAAGTGGCCGCTGTTGCCGGCGCCGCTGTCATACAGCACGCGCTCGCCGTACTCGCGGGCCATCGCCAGATCGGGCAGCTCGGTGCAGTGGATCACCACCATCTCCAGCGTGGCCGGGTCGCGCAGCGGCAGGCGGTCTTGATAGGGCAGGGGCTGCAGCTGCAGGCCGGGAAGGAGCGGGTTGGGCATCCAGCGATGCTAGCATTGCGGCATGAACCTGCCTCCTCTTTCGCCGCCGACCCGCTCCCACGGAGCGCGCGCATGAGCCGCGGCCACTGCATCCTGTCCCACGGTTTCGAGAGCGGCCCGGAAGCGACCAAGGTCACCGCGCTGGCCGACGTGGCGCAACGCCTGGGCTGGACCCATGAACGTCCGGACTACACCGACCTGGACGCGATGAGCGAGGTCAGCCGGGTGGGTGACGTGCGCACCCGGCTGCAGCGCCTGGTGGAACGCGCCGCCATCGCCGCCCAGCAGGGCCCGGTGGTGCTGGCCGGCTCCAGCCTGGGCGCCTACATCTCCGCCATCGCCTCGCTGCAGGTGCCTGTGGCCGGCCTGTTCCTAATGGTGCCGCCGACCACCATGGGCCCGATGCCGGCGCTGGATGCCGCGGCGGTGCCGACCACGGTGGTGCAGGCCTGGCATGACGACGTGGTCCCGGCCGCCGGGGTGATTGCCTGGGCGCAGGCGCGTTCGGCGCAGCTGCTGCTGGTCGACGACGGTCACCGCCTGGAGCACCACGTGGAGGCCTCCGCGCAGGCCTTCGAGCGCCTGCTGCGGCAACTGTGAAGCCCGGGCGCACGGCGCGCCCGCCCGCTTTGACTACAATGACAGCCCCGCCGCCCCCGGCGCGGGCCTGCCGGCCGTGCCTACGGCCCTCCTTTCCGACTGGCCCGGCCCCTGTGCCGCGCCCGACCATCTGCGAACCGATTCCGTGAAATTCTTCGTCTCCTGCGCCAAGGGCCTGGAATACCTGCTTGCCGATGAACTGTCGGTCCTGGGCCTTGCCAAGGCCACTGCCACCATTGCCGGCGTCAACGCCGAGGGCGAACTGGAGCAGGCGCTGCGGATCGTGATGTGGTCGCGCCTGGCCAGCCGCGTGCTGTGGCCGATCGACGAGTTCGAGTGCCCGGACGAGCAGGCCCTGTATGACGGCGTGCGTGCGCTGCCGTGGCATGAGCACATCAAGCCGGAGATGACCCTGGCGGTGGACGCACATGTGTCCGGCGACAAGATCACCCACGCCCGCTTTGCCGCCCAGCGGATCAAGGACGCCATCGTCGACCGCATGCGCGATGAGGGGCTGGAACGCCCCTCGGTCAACACCGACCTGCCGGACGTGCGCGTCAACCTGTCACTGCGCAAGGGCCGCGCCTCGCTGTCGATCGACCTCGGCGGCGGCCCGCTGCATCGCCGTGGCTGGCGCGGTGCCGCCCACGAGGCACCGCTGAAGGAAAACCTGGCTGCCGCGCTGCTGCTGCGCGCGCAGTGGCCGCGCCTGCACGCCGCCGGTGGTGGCCTGCTGGACCCGATGTGCGGCAGCGGCACGCTGCTGATCGAGGGCGCGCTGATGGCCGCCGACGTCGCTCCCGGCCTGATGCGCCATGGCAGCCTGCCGCCGAGCCGCTGGCTGGGCTTCGACAAGGCCGCCTGGAAGACCATCCAGAGCGAAGCGCGTGACCGTGAGGCCGCAGGCCTGGCCGCGCTGAAGCCGGTCATCCATGGCAGCGACATCGACCCGACCGCGATCCAGGCGGCACGCGAGAACGCGGAAGTGGCGGGTGTCGCCCACGCGATCCGCTTCACCCGCGCCGACGTCGCCGACCTGGCCGCGCCGGAGCAGGAGATCGGCGCGATGGTCTGCAACCCGCCGTACGACGAGCGCCTGGCCGCCGATCCGGCGCTGTACCGCGCACTGGGCAACGCCCTGCAGAAGGCCGTGCCGCAGTGGCGTGCCAGCCTGCTGTGCGGCAACGACGAGCTGGCCTTCGCCACCGGTCTGCGTGCGGGCAAGAAGTACCAGATGTTCAACGGTGCGCTGGAATGCGCGCTGATCGTCTGCGACCCGATCGCGGTGCCGGGCCGCGATCCGGCACAGCCACGCGAGCTGAGCGAAGGTGCGCAGATGGTGGCCAACCGCCTGCGCAAGAACCTGAAGAAGTTCAAGAGCTGGCGTGCCCGCGAGGACATCACCTGCTTCCGCGCCTATGACGCCGACCTGCCGGAGTACGCCGCCGCCATCGACGTCTACGAGGAAGACGGCGGCAAGCGCCGTACCTTCCTGCACGTGCAGGAATACGCCGCACCGGCCGCCATTCCGGAGAACGACGTGCGCCGTCGCCGCAACGAACTGCTGGCCGCTGCGCGTGAAGTGTTCGGCGTGCCGCCGGAGCAGGTCTCGATGAAGTCGCGCGAGCGCGGCAAGGGCGGCAGCAAGTACGGCCGCTTCGAGCAGCGTGACGAGTTCATCGTGGTGCGCGAGAACAACGCGCTGCTGCAGGTGAACCTGTTCGACTACCTCGATACCGGCCTGTTCCTCGACCATCGCCCGCTGCGCCGGATGATGGCCGAGCAGGTGCGCGGCAAGCGTTTCCTCAACCTGTTCTGCTACACCGGCGTGGCCAGCGTGCAGGCCGCGGTGGCCGGTGCCGCCAGCACCACCAGCGTCGACCTGTCGGCCACCTACCTGCAGTGGTGCTACGACAACCTGGCGCTGAACGGGCAGGGCGGCAACCAGCACCTGCTGGTGCAGGCCGATGCCATGGCCTGGCTGGAAGGCGACCGTGGCCAGTACGACGTGATCTTCTGCGACCCGCCGACCTTCTCCAACTCCGCGCGTGCCGATGACTTCGATGTGCAGCGCGAACAGTTGAAGCTGCTGCGCGCAGCCGTGGCGCGGCTGGCACCGGGCGGCGTGCTGTATTTCTCGAACAACTTCCGCCGCTTCAAGCTGGAAGAGAACGCCATCGCCGAATTCGCCCAGTGCCGCGAGATCACCGCGCGCACCATCGGTCCGGATTTCGAGCGCAACGCGCGCATCCACCGCGCGTGGGAACTGAAGCGGTTGGGGTAAGTCCGCCAGTGCCGGCCGATGGCCGGCACCACCTATCTGGCCAGTAGATCCACGCCATGCGTGGATGGCGGTTACAGCAACCCCACCACCAGCCCGACCACCGGCAACGCGATCGCCAGCGGCGCGATCCATTTCGGTCGGTACGGGTAAAGCCCGAACGACAGCGCCACACCGCCCAGGGTCATCGTGCCCAGCCACAGCACCGGGCCCATCGCCCAGCCATGGTCGACCACGCACAACGCGAACGCCACCGTCAGCAGGGCCCAGCCCAGCACCCGCCACTGCGTGCGCCGTGCCGGGGGAGCTGCAGCCTTGCCGTGCAGGTCGTGCTGGTGCTTTTCCATCGCCAGCGACAGGGCGGTGAACGCAGAGAACGACAGCGTCAGAGCCAGCAGCATCATGCGCTGGCCTCCGCTTCGGCCGCTTCGACTGATGCCTTCGGCGCTGCTGCGGCAGCCGCGCGCTTCTTCCTCTCGGCCGCACTCAGCGGTGGCGTCCAGCGCTGCATGCGCCAGCCGCACATCGCCAGCATCGCGCCGAAGGCAATCATCGACAGATCAACGCCGGCCAGCACCCAGTCACCGTTGCGCAGGGTGACGCCCAGGTGGGCATGCGTGGTCAGCGCGTTGACCACCGGCACCAGCGCGAACGCGGCGGCGCCCAGGTACAGCTGCCACGCCCACATCATCCGCTTCGGCCAGATGAAAGCGGCCAGCAGCGCGCCGCCCCAAGCGTAGAAGAACACGTTGGCTTCCGCACTCGAGCGCTCGGCGATGGCCAGCGGCAGCAGGCGGTTGCCCCAGAAGTAGGCGGCAAAGGCGATCGGCAGACCGGCCACGGTGCCGATGTTCAGCGCATCGACCAGGCGCAGGCCGAAGCCGATGCGTCCACTCTTGGCATGCTTGGGACGTTCCTTCACCGCCCACAGCACCACGCCGCTGGCGACCATCAGGCAGCCGACCAGGCCGGACAGGAAGAACAGTGCACGCAGGCCCCAGTCGGCAAAGCGTGCCAGATGCAGGCCGTACAGCACGCCGCGGGTGGCGGTGGCGCCACCGGAGGGCGGTGTTTCTTCCAGCAATGCACCGCTGACCATGTCGTAGCGCACGGCCGGGGTGTCGGTGGACAGGCGCTTGCCATCACGCTGGCGGATGTCGATCACCGCATTGGCCGCGCCCGGGTTGGACACGGTGAAGCCGGCCACTTCCACGCCGTGCCAATGCGCACGCGCGCTGTCCAGCAGTTGCGCGATCGGCAGCGGTGTTGCGCGGCCTTCGGCCGGCGCGGTCACCTCCGGCATGCCGCCGAAGGCTTCGCTGAAGAACTTGTCCTCGTCCTGCGGGTAGGCGACTTTCACGCCCCACGGCAGGTACATGATCATCAGAGTGACGATGCCGGTGTAGGTGATCATCGCGTGGTAGGGCAGGGCCATCACCGCGCTGACGTTGTGGAAATCGAGCCAGGAGCGCAGGCCCTTGTCCTTGCGGAAGGTGAAGAAGTCCTTGAAGATTTTCTTGTGGGTGATGACGCCGGTGATGATCGCCACCAGCATGAACATCGCGCAGAAGCCGACCAGATAGCGTGCCCACAGCACCGGGATGTAGTGCAGGTCGAAGTGCAGGCGGTAGAAGAAATCACCGCCGCGGGTCTCACGGGCCTTCAGTGCCTGGCCGGTGTTGGGGTCGAGCGTGGCATCGCCGAAGCCGCCTCGACGGCCACGGCTGGGGTCGGCCAGTTCCGGGGGCAGTCGCCAGAACATCTGCATGGCCGGGTTGCGCGGCTGCGGCAGGGTGACGAACCAGTTCTCGGCCTGCGCGGCGTTGGCCTGCAGGTAGTCCACCGCGCGCTGCGCGGCGACGTCTATGCTGACGTTGCTGGACGGCAGCTCCGGGCGCATCCAGCGGCTGATTTCTTCGCGGTAGTAGCTGGCCGTGCCGGCCATGAAAATCAGCAGCAGCAACCAGCCGACCAGCAGGCCGGTCCAGGTGTGCAGCCAGGCCATCGACTGGCGGAATCCGTTCTTCATGCCCAGGCCCCCAGCATGCGCGCGATGGCAGCCATCAGCAGGGCGGGAGCGAGAATGCCGACCCACGCACGCAGCGCGCTGCGGGTGGCGAACGCCCACAACGCCGCGCAGGCGGCGACCAGAATGGCCAGCAGCATGCCGGTCAGCACGGTCTGCCCGCGTGCGCCGGGCAGCGCCACCGCGCAGAACACGCTGGTGGCCGAAGCCAGCGCATAGCCGCCGAAGATCGCAGCCAACGAGCGTGACAGCACGCCCCAGCGCGGGTTGGAGAAGAAGGTGCGGGGGCTGGCGGTTGCGGGCGAGCGGTCCACGGCGTTCCTGCAGGTAGGGGAGGGGATGGAACGCGTCCGCGGCCCCCTTGCGCCCTGCGCATGTCGCCCAGCGTGTCCCATCGACGAAGCACCGCCCGCGCAGACGGGCAGCCCAGAGGTCGGGGATGTACACGGGCGATGGGCGCGTCTTCCGCGCCTGTTTGGCTAAGCGTACAACCGATCAGTAATGATAGGCATTCGCATTTTATGAATCAAGCATGATGAGCGCGAGGAGGGGCGACGCCTAGAACCTGAACACCACGGTTGCCGCATGCAGCAGCAGGCCGATCAGGCCGCCGACCAGGGTGCCGTTGAAGCGGATGAACTGCAGGTCGCGACCCACACTCAGTTCCAGCTGCTCGACCAGGTGTCGCTCGTCCCAGCCCTTCACGGTCTGCGCGATATGCGTGGTCACGCCCTCGCGCAGGCGGCCGGTCAGGCGCTGCGCACCTTCCAGCAGGTGCTGGTTGAGGGCCTCGCGCAGGGCCGGGTCAGCCTGCAGGCTGGCGCCCAGCGACGCGAGGCTGCGCTGCAGGTGGCCGACCAGCGCCGAATCCTCGCGCTGCAGGTCGGCGCGCAGGCTGGCATGGATGCGTGCCCACAGGCCCTGCACGTAGTCCTGCAGGGCGGGGTGGTCGATCATGTCCTGCTTGAGCTGCTCGATGCGCTCGGCCAGGGCCGGGTCCTCGCGCAGGCGCTGCACGTAATTCTGCAGCCAGCTCTCGTAGTCCTGGCGCAGCGGATGCTGTGGCTCGGCCAGCACCTGCTGCAGTTCTTCCAGCACCGCCCGCGCCAGGCGCTCGGCCAGGCTGTCGCCGATCTCGTCGATCGGCTTGACCCAGTTCACCGTGCTCGACAGGGTGGGCCACTCGCGCTGGATGTAACGCACGATCAGCTGCGAAGCACGCTCCTTCACTTCCGGTTGCTCCAGCCAGCGCCCCAGGCGCTGCAGGCCCTCGTCCAGCACGCGCTGGTGGCGCCCATCGGCGGTCAGCAGGGCCAGCAGCTCACCGGCGGTGGCGGCGGCATTCCACTGCCGCAGCTGCTGCACCACAAAGGTGTGCAGCTGGCGGCGTACGGCGGTTTCGTCGAAGAAATCCAGCGCCTGCAGGGCCCAGCCGCGGGCCATGTCGGCCAGCATCCGCGAGCGCGCCGGATCGGCCAGCCAGCTGCCGAGGCGGCTGGCTGGATCGAACACCTGCAGCTTGGCCAGCAGCACGCCCGGCTCCAGGAACTGGTCACGCACGAACAGGGCGAGACTGTCGCCGATGCGTTCCTTGCTGCGCGGGATGATTGCGGTATGCGGGATCGGCAGGCCCATCGGCCGCCGGAACAGCGCGACGACCGCGAACCAGTCGGCCAGCGCGCCCACGGCCGCTGCTTCGCAGAAGGCCGAGACCCAGGCCCAGATGCCGCGCTCGCCCTGCCAGTGGCTGATTGCGAAACCGGCCAGCATCAACAGCAACAGGCCCAGCGCGAGGGCTTTCAGGCGCCGCAGCTGAGCGCGGCGCGGATCGTGGGCAGGCGTCATGCGGAAAGTCTAACCGCAGCTTGGTGACGCCTGTCTGTAGAGCCGAGCCCATGCTCGGCTGCCTTGCGCGTGGAAAAGAGCAGCCGAGCATGGGCTCGGCTCTACAGAAGCGCGTCGAGAGCGCTTAGAGCGCTTCCAGCTGCTTGCGCAGCGCGGCCAGCTGCGCGCGCAGGGTGTCGTTCTCGCGGGTCAGCGCGACCACGCGACGGCGCAGGGCCGGTGCATCCTCGCCCAGCTGTTCCAGTGCCGACAGAACCTCGGCATCGCGGCTGGCCACCTCGTCCTCGCTGGGTTCTTCGAAATCCATCTCGGCTGGTTCAGGCTTCGGTGCACGCGGCTTGCGCTTGGACTCGCGCACGCGCTTGGCGGCCTGCTTCAGCTCGTCCTTGCCGCCGGCGGCGGCAGCGCGCTGCTCGTCTTCCGGCAGGTCGGCCACGGCCGCAGCGGCGCTGATCGAGATCACGCCGGCCTTCACCGCTTCCACCACCTCGGCCGCGGCCTGGGCGTGGATGCGCTCGATCATGCCGACCTGGCTTGTGCTCAGCTTGGCCTCGCGGGCCAGCTCGGCGCGGCTGATCTTCGGCGCCGGTTCCCACGGCGGGCTGTCCTCGCCCGCGTCTACGACGACGTCGGCGGTGCCGTCGCTCTCGCGCTGCAGCTGGGCCTGCTCGACCTGCTTGCGGGCGGCCAGGATGTCGCGCTTGCGCAGCGCCAGCACACCGCGCTGGAAATCGGACACGCTGCGGCGGCCCAGGTGCTGCTCGATCATCCACAGGTGCACGTCTTCCATGCTCTGGAAACGGGTGTTCTGCACGGTGTTGAAGGGCAGGCCGTGCTT
Source organism: Stenotrophomonas sp. GD03819 (assembly GCF_029841665.1). Classification (NCBI taxonomy): domain Bacteria; kingdom Pseudomonadati; phylum Pseudomonadota; class Gammaproteobacteria; order Lysobacterales; family Lysobacteraceae; genus Stenotrophomonas; species Stenotrophomonas sp. GD03819. The sequence continues at coordinate 106,662 of NZ_JAOCEW010000013.1, read as the reverse complement.
CTGGCAGATGCCGAAACGGTTGTGGCCATCGACCAGCACATCACCCCACAGCACCAGCGCATCGCGGCAGCCTTCGGCCAGGATGCTGCGCTCCAGCGCGTCATGTTCGTCCGCGGTCAGCGGGTCGATGTAGGCCTTGAGTTCTTCTTTGACGACGATATCCATGGGCACGGCAGCGAGCAGGAGCGGAACCGCCCATTGTACCCGCTCGCCACCGCTGGCCCGGGCTCAGGCGGTGGCCCGGATCATCTCGCCCAGGGTGCCGGTGATCTGGTCGATCTGTGCCTTGTCCACGATCAGTGGCGGCGACAGCGCGATGATGTCGCCGGTGCAGCGCACCAGCAACCGGCCGTCGTGGAAGCAGCGCCGGAACACCTCGTAGCCACGGCTGCCGGGAGCATCGCGGCGCGGTGCCAGCTCGACCGCGCCGACCAGCCCGAAGTTGCGGATGTCGATCACGTTGGGCAGGCCCTGCAGCGCATGCAGCCGTTCCTGCCAGTACTCGCCCAGCTCGATGGCACGCTCGAACAGGCGCTCCTCGGCATAGATGTCCAGCGTCGCCAGCGCTGCGGCGCAGGCCAGCGGGTGGCCGGAATGGGTATAGCCATGGAACAGCTCGATGGCCTGCGGCGGGGCCTGCATCAGCGTGGTATGCACGGCGTCGCTGGCCAGCACGCCGCCCAGTGGCACCGCGCCGTTGCTGACCGCCTTGGCAAAGGTCAGCAGGTCAGGGGTGACCCCGAAGCGCTGCGCGGCGAACGGCATGCCGACCCGGCCGAAACCGGTGATGACCTCATCGAACACCAGCAGGATGCCGTGGTGGTCGCACAGCTCGCGCAGGCGCTGCAGGTAGCCGGGCGCAGGCAGGATGACCCCGGCGGAGCCGGCGATGGGCTCGACGAAGACGGCGGCAATCGTCGAGGCGTCGTGCAGCGTGATCAGTCTTCCCAGGTCGTCGGCCAGTTCCGCGCCCTGGCGCGGCAGGCCCTTGCTGAACGCATTGCGCGGCAGGTCCAGGGTGTGGCGCAGGTAGTCCACGCCACCCAGTTGCAGGCCGAACGCCCTGCGGTTGTTGGGCAGCCCGCCAAGTGCCATGCCGCCGAAACCGACGCCGTGATAGGCCTTCTCGCGGCTGATGAAGCGGGTGCGCTGGCCCTCGCCACGCTGGCGGTGGTAGGCCAGCACGATCTTCATCGCGGTATCCACCGCCTCGGAGCCGGAGCTGGTGAAGAACACATGGTTGAGCGGGCCCGGAGCCAGTGCGGCCAGTCGCTGCGCCAGCGCGAAGGCCGGCGGCGAGCCCATCTGGAAGGCCGGCGAGTAGTCGAGCGTGCGTGCCTGCTCGGCGATGGCATCGACAATGCGTGGGCGGGCATGGCCGGCGTTGCAGCACCACAGGCCGGCAGTGCCATCGAGGATCTGGCGGCCGTCGACATCCTCATAGTGCATGCCTTCGGCGCGCACCAGCATGCGGGGTGCCGCCTTGTACTGGCGGTTGGCGGTGAACGGCATCCAGTACGCGTCCAGTGACTCGGGGCGCTGGGTGGCCAGGTCGTGCAGGTCGCTTTCGGGACGCTTCATGCCAGCTCCGTCGGGTCCGATGCGACGAATGTAGCGCAGCCGCGTCACGGCGGAGTCGCGGCGGTCCCGGTATAACCAAGGCTCGTTGAATGTTGGAGCTTTCCATGGCTGATTTCCCCGACCGTAGCCATTGGCAGGCGCTGGCCCTCCAGCTGTCGATGCCGGGCCAGGCCTTCATCGACGGCCGCTATGTCGATGCCGCCAGTGGCGCCCGCTTCGACTGCATCAGCCCGATCGACGGTCGCGTGCTGGGCGCGGTTGCCGACTGCGACGCGCAGGATGTCGAGCGCGCGGTCCTGGCCGCGCGACGCAGCTTCGAGGCGGGCCACTGGTCGCAGGCCACTCCGGCCCATCGCAAGCGCGTGCTGCTGGCGATGGCGGCATTGGTGGAAGCGCACGCCGATGAACTGGCCCTGCTGGAAACCCTGGACATGGGCAAGCCGGTGCGTGACGCTCGCCGTATCGACCTGCCCGGCGTGGTGCGCTGCCTGCGCTGGACCGCTGAAGCGGTGGACAAGCTGTACGGCGAGGTCGCGCCCACCGGCCCGCACGAGCTGGGGCTGGTCACGCGTGAGGCCGCTGGCGTAGTGGCGGCCATCGTGCCATGGAACTTCCCGCTGTTGATGGCGTGCTGGAAGATCGCACCGGCCTTGGCCATGGGCAACTCGGTGGTGCTCAAGCCTTCCGAGCGGTCACCGCTGAGTGCGCTGCGGCTGGCCGCACTGGCCGCCGAGGCGGGCCTGCCGGAGGGCGTACTGAACGTGTTGCCGGGCCACGGCGCGCGCGTTGGTGAACCGTTGGCCCTGCACATGGACGTGGACGTGCTGGCCTTCACCGGTTCCACTGCCACCGGCGCGAAGCTGCTGGAGCATTCCGGGCGATCCAACCTCAAGCGGGTCTGGCTGGAATGCGGTGGCAAGAGCCCGCATGTGGTGTTTGCCGACGCCCCCGATCTGGACGTCGCCGCCAAGGCGGTGGCACAGGGCATCTTCTTCAACCAGGGCGAAGTCTGTACTGCCGGCTCCCGGCTGCTGGTCCAGCGCTCGATCCGCGAGGATTTCGTGCATCAGGTGATCGCCCATGGCCAGCACATGCAGCCGCAGCATCCGCTGGAGGCCGATGCACCGATGGGCGCGCTGGTGGATGCCGCGCATCTGCACAAGGTGATGGACGATATTGCACGCGCAGAAGGCGAGGGCGCGCGGCTGCTGCTGGGTGGGCGACGGGCCGAGGTCGAGGCCGGCGGCAGCTATGTGCAGCCGACAGTGTTCGACCAGGTGCGCCCGGAGCAGGCCTTGGCGCGTGAGGAAGTATTCGGGCCGGTGCTGGCCGTACTCGGCTTCGACGACGAGGCCGAAGCGGTGCACCTGGCCAATGACAGTCGCTACGGCCTGGCCGCGGGCCTGTGGACGCGTGATCTCAGCCGCGCCCATCGGGTCGCGCGGCAGTTGCGCGCGGGTAGTGTCTGGGTGAACGGCTGGGATGGTGGCGACATGACCGCCCCGTTTGGTGGTTACAAGCAGTCCGGCAATGGGCGGGACAAGTCACTGCATGCGTTCGACAAGTACAGCGAGATCAAGGCTACCTGGATCCAGTTGTAACGACGCGATTGCTGGACGGCTGTTCGCTCTTTGTAGAGTCGAGCCATGCTCGACTCTACAAAGGCGTGCCCTCTACCGGCAGCGGGTGCTCACCTGCAGCACGGCCGCACGCAGCATGTCGCGGTCGGCTTCTTCGACGGCGTTCTGGAAATAGTCCATGTCCTGCTTGCCCAGCTCGCACGGGTCGACGATGTACCCCGGTGGCCACAACCCCAGCAGCTGCGCCACGCCATGCACGATCTGCTCGGGGGTCATCTGCCGACGGATCCGGAAGTAATTGCGGCGCGGCCCGACGCGGGATGGACCTCGCGCCGACCGATCAGGCGTGGCGCCACGCCCGCCGCGCTGATACCGTCACCGCCATCGATGCTGCCCGCAGGCAGGTCCAGCATCAGTGGCGCCGGTGCAGGCGGTTCCTCGGACGCGGGCGTGTTGACATCCGTGGGTGCCGACGGGGTCGGGCGTGGCGCTGTCGAGGGGGCCGGACGCGCCGCCGATGTGGTGGGGGGCGCCGGATGTGGTTGAACCGCCGGGGGTTGCTCCGGCGGTATCCAGCGCAATGAAATCCTGGCACCTTCGTCGCTGCGCAGCGTCATCCTGCCACTGCCCAGCAGCCACACTGCCATCAACCCATGCACCAGCAGCACCGCCAGCCATGCCGCCATGCGCGGCAGCTTCGGCGAATCGGACCACGACAGCGCGACTGCAGTCATCGGCAAAGCATCCATGCAGGGACCGGTGGCGCAGACTAGCGGGCGGCCCGAAAAATTCCGTTGGCATCGGTGTCGGCTGAAACCATCGCCCCGTGTGGCCATCGGCGCGTGGCAGAATCGGGCGATCCGCCGTTACCCGTGTTGCCGATGTCGACGATCACCGCTGCCGCGCCACCCGTGAATTCCCCCAGTCGAGTCCTGCTGGCCAGCCTGATCGGCACCACCATCGAGTTCTTCGATTTCTACATCTACGCCACGGCTGCAGTGCTGGTGTTTCCGCACCTGTTCTTCCCGGACAGCAGCGAACAGGCCGCGCTGCTGCAGTCACTGGCAACGTTTGCGGTCGCGTTCATCGCGCGCCCGGTGGGCTCGGCGGTGTTCGGCCACTTCGGTGACCGCATCGGCCGCAAGGCCACACTGGTGGCCGCGCTGCTGACCATGGGCCTGTCCACGGTGCTGATCGGCCTGCTGCCCACCCATGCCCAGATCGGCCTGTGGGCCCCGGCGCTGCTGGCGCTGTGCCGCTTCGGCCAGGGTCTGGGCCTGGGCGGGGAATGGGGCGGGGCGGTGCTGCTGGCCACCGAGAACGCACCGCCGGGCAAGCGCGCCTGGTACGGCATGTTCCCGCAGCTGGGCGCACCGCTCGGCTTTCTGCTGTCGGCCGGCATCTTCCTCGTGCTTGGCCGCTGCCTGAGCCAGGACGACTTCCTGCAATGGGGCTGGCGTATTCCGTTCGTGGCCAGCGCGCTGCTGGTCGGCCTTGGCCTGTGGGTGCGCCTGAACATCCACGAGACACCCGATTTCAAGAAGGCACTGGAGCGCAAGGCGCCGGTGCGGCTGCCGATGTGGACGGTGCTGCGTGACCATCCGGTGCCGATGCTGCTGGGCACCCTGGGCGCGTTCGCCACCTTCGTGCTGTTCTACCTGATGACGGTGTTCAGTCTCGGCCATGGCACTGCAGTGTTGGGCTACAGCCGCGAGCAGTTCCTGCTGATGCAGATGGCTGGCATGCTGTTCTTCGCGCTGGGCATCCCGCTGTCGGCGCGCTATGGCGACCGTTGGGGCACGCGGCGCACGATGATCGTTGCCAGCGTACTGATCGTCGGCTTCGGTGTGCTGTTCGCACCGCTGTTCCAGCCGCACAGCCCGTGGCTGGTCACTGGCTTCCTGTGCCTGGGCCTGTTCCTGATGGGCCTGACCTACGGCCCCTGCGGCACTTTCCTGGCCGAGATCTACCCGGTGGAGGTGCGCTATACCGGCGCGTCGCTGTCATTCAACCTGGCCGGCATCCTCGGCGCGGCGCCAGCGCCGTACCTGGCCACCTGGCTGGCCGAACGCTTCGGCCTGGTCGCGGTGGGCTACTACCTGTGCCTGACCGCGGTGGCGACCCTGTGCGCGCTGGTGGCACTGCACCGGCGCGCGCTGCGGCTCAACCAAAGAAGCGCTTGAGCGTGCGCCCCAGCCAACCGCCGCCCTGGTGTTCGCGGGCGAACTGGTTCAGGTGCGCCTTGACCTGTTCGGCATAGGCCTGGTCATCACCGCGGATGTGGTTGAACAGCCAGCGCGAGAGCATGGTGCGCAGTTCATCGCTGATGTCCTCGCCGGCCTGGAAGCGCATGCGGTATTCCGATACCCGCTTGATGAAGACCTCATGCACGCGCTTGTGCGCGGCACAGAACGGATAGCCCGCTTCCTCCATCAGCTCTTCCTCGAACGCGAAGTGCGACATGGTGTAGTCCACCACCTCATCGATCACTTCACCCACCGCCGCACGCTGCATGCTGGCCTGGGCCACGTGCAGGTGGTTGAGCATCTCGATGATGCGGCGGTGTTGTTGGTCGATCACATCGATGCCGATGTTCAGATCGTCCTGCCAGACCAGTAGTGCCATCCCCGGCTCCCCTTCATGCGTATGTCGGGGCCGACTGTAGAACTGCCGCGCGGGTGCGGCGTTGATCTGGATCAAAGCGGGCCGGTCAGGGCAGGGCAGGCTCGCGTGGGCGCAGCGGGCTGGCCACCGTGGTGCAGCTGACCCGGTTGCGGCCACCGGCCTTGGCCAGGTACAGCTGGCGGTCGGCCTCGGAGATCAACCGGTGCAGTGCATCACGCTGCGGGCGCAGGCAGCACAGGCCGATGCTCACGGTCATGCGCAGGGTGGCGGTGCCGATGTCCACTTCCAGCGCGGCGATGCGGTGGCGCAGTTCCTCGAAGTACAGCAGCGCCTCGTCCTGTTCCATGTCCGGCACCAGCAGGCAGAACTCCTCGCCACCGAAACGTGCGATCAGGTCCTGGCTGCGCGCATGTGCGGCCACCGCGCCGGCCACCGCACGCAGTGCATCGTCGCCGGCTTCATGGCCATGGGTGTCATTGATGTGCTTGAAGTGGTCGATGTCGATCATCGCCACCGCCACGCACTGGCCATGCAGCTGCAGCTGCGGCAGCTGGCGCTGGCTCTGCTCCAGGAAGCAGCGGCGGTTGGGCAGGCCGGTCAGGAAGTCGCGGGTGGCCAGATCCTGCAGGGTGCCGATCAGTTCCAGCTGGTCCACGTTCTGCGAGACACGGCAGAAGAATTCCTCGCGCGAAAAGGGTTTTCGCAGGAAATCGTTGGCGCCGTTCTTCAGGAAGCGCGGGATCAGCGAGGCATCGGTATTGCCGGAGATGCCGATCACCGCCACCTTGTCGCGCGAGCGCAGGGTGCGCAGGCGACGGGTGAACTCCACGCCCTGCATGCCGGGCATTTCCTGGTCGACCACCGCCAGGCGGATCGCCGGGTGCGCCTCGATTGCAGCCAGGCCCTCGTTGCCGTCGGCGGCTTCATGCACCTCATGGCCGTACATGCGCAGCAGGGCCGCAGCATAGCCACGCGCGGACGGCGAATCGTCCACCACCAGCGCAGCGATGCGGCGGTTGCGTTCCAGCCGCTGCACCAGCCACACCAGGTAGTCGATGCTGCCGGGGGTGTTCTTCAGCACGTAGTCGATGATCTGCTGCTGCAGCACGCGCTTGCGCAGGTCCTCGTCGTACACGCCGCTGACCACCACCGTTGGCAGGTCGCGCTTCAGGAAGAACTCGACCACTGCATCACGGTCGCCGTCGGCCAGCACCAGCCCGGTCAGCACCAGGAACCAGCCGCCACCTTCGCCGAGCAGGCGATCGGCCTCGGCGAGGGTGGAAGCGATCACCACCGGCAGTTCCAGGCGCTGTTCGATGGCTTCGCGCAGCATGCCGGTGAACGCACGGGAATTTTCGACCAGCAGGATCCGCTGTGGCAGGGGATCGGCCAGGTCGCCATCGACGGCGGCCTGCGGCAGGACGGGCATGATGCGGTGGCTCACGAAGGAGGGCTCGGCACGGATAGCGGCGGTTTCGGGCGTAACTTTAGCGGCGAACCTTGCGCGCTGGGCCAGATTCCGTGTCAGGCCGCCGCTGGCGCCGCGTGGGGGATCGATTCATGCAGGACCAGTCGTAGCCGATTGCCCCGGCAGTGAACCTTGCCGCCGTAAGCAAGCATTCGACCGGCCAGGCGCTCGACGGCCTGGTCGGTGGTGCGGGCTGACAGCGTGCAACCACGGTCCAGCAGACTCACGACAGCAACGATGCCGCGACGTCCGCCCGCCCGGCCACTTCGGGCACGCACGCAGACCTGCCCCGTCTCCAGTTCCAACAGCAGTGACACCGACTCGATCAAGGAGCGGTAGATGGCCAATTGCAGATCCACAGTCAGCAGGCAGGGGTTACCTGCCAGCCTGGGCGGAATGACGCGATGCGTGTTGTTCCAGATCTCGCATGCGCCGCCTGCTTGCAGCGCGATGTACAACCCGACCTGCTCCAGCCCAGTAGGGTAGACCATGCTGGCCTGCTCGCGGAACAGACGTGAGTGCACGGATGACGCGTGTTGCAGGCTGTTCGCCACGGCATGATGGCCCTGAGCCTTCAGCCAGCTGACCATCTCGCTGAGCGAACTGTCCATGCCCTCACCCAGATGCTTCAGATGGGCGGCGCGTTCACGCAGCTCACGCTCGCTGGTCTGGTGGGAACTGCGTGCCAGGCGCAGGGCGTTCCGTTCAGCCTGCCAACGGGCCTGTGCGCGTTGATGGTGATAGCTGATGCTGGATCCGAGTGCGAGCAATGCGACGCTGATCACAGCCATGTTCTGTTGGGTGGCGAACGTACCGAGGTCGAAAGAAGAGGGCAGGCCGGTGCTGGGCGTAGCGCCGTGAAGTGGGAGATTCAACAGCGGAATCGCGATGGCAGCGCCGCGCCAGCCATGCATGAAGGTCAGGGCGATGGCAGGCAGAGCCGCCAGCAGGACAAGGTGTGTGCGGGTGGTATGGGCGCTGCTGTCTGTCAGTTGCATGCCCAACCCCAGTATCAGCATCGCCAGGATCGCCGCAGCTGTAGGCGCAACAAAGCGGGTGCTCCAGCTGGGATCCGCATGCCGCTGCGCCCAAAGGAAGGCCAGCGGGAGCAGGGTAATGATGGCCGCGAAGTGACCAAAGAGCGTTCGATCGATCGCGTCCAGCAGGTTGCTCGGCGGAGGGTTCGACCAGAGGACATATGAAATGCTCAGATTGAGACCCGGAACGAACAGTGCCGTGCAGATCGACAACGACAGCAGCCAGAGACCGGTGGCTGCCTCGGACGGCATTCTTCTGAGGTGAAGGTGGACCACCAGCATCGCCATCGGCATCAACAGTGTTGACGCCAGGATGACCCACGCCAAGCCATAGGCATCAATCATGGGGATGCGCAGCGTCGCGAAGTAGATGTATTCGCCCAGCAACAGGTAGGACCACAAGCGGGGCGGGACGATCAGCAGTGCCGCTGCCCGGATGCCTGCGGGCAGGAAGAACTGGTCGAGCGAGAACTGACGCGATATGAGGCAGCTGGCCGCATAGGCGGCGGCCAGCACAAGACCGACCGGACGGATCCGGAAGTTCAGTTCAATTGCCTTCTTGAATCGGTCCAAGCCCGAGCCTCCCATGCTCTGGGGCATCACGCCAAGCCCGATGTGGACACTATCTGTAGACGAAAGGACGTGCAATCTCTACGGGGCATAGGGCGCCCACGGGGTGCTGGTAGGTGGTTCCTGATCTTCAGCGGCGGACGCAGTTTTCCACATTGCATTCCGATGCGTGCTGCTATGTATCAAGAGAGCCCGTAGACATATAGTGGTCCTTGCATGCCCGGGTGAGGCATGGGTGCCGTGCGGCGGAGCATTGACGGCGGTGCCCGGCTCAACTGGGTGGGAATTTCATCGTGCTCTTCGTTTTCTTTGCCAAGGAAAAAAAATGCGAATAACTAATGCTGGGGTGGTGTTGGGAGTGGTCATCGCCGCTGGCCTGCCGATGGCGGTTTGGGCGCAATCCGACGATCACGGTATCCGTTTGAGCCGGCAAGGACTGGGGGAAGCATTCCCTGCGACGGTCAATCTGAGCCAGGATCCTGCTTGGCAGGTCTACGGTTTCCAGCGTGATGGTATTTCCTATTTCCAGGTAAATGACCTCGCTGGTCGCGTCCAGGTCATCATAGGCAACGCCGGTGGAGTTTTCTGGGCGCTCCCGGCCGGCAAGGCGCAGATACCTGTGTCGTTGCCAGGCCAGCCGTTGCCAGTACCAGACAATGCAATCCGCTCGTTGGTCTATCGCGGAAATGGTTTCGTGTTGGTGCGCTACAGCGCCGGTACGAGTGCGGTCTGGGCCATCGAAACGCAGTAGTCATTGGTCAGCCATGTGTCCGCTCACCGGCACGCCGGTGAGACTGTGGTTAGGCGTTCGCCCGATGTTGGACCTAGGCGGAAGATGCAACTCGGGCGCCAAATGAACTCCCTTCTTGCCACTCACGCAGTGTTGTGGTGCAAGGCTCCACCAACACCATGACGATGCGGCTTTGGCGACAGTGAACGGACCCACCAAAGGCCAGCGCACGTCCGGCCAACCGCTCCCTGACGAGGCTGACGGTTGTTGGAGACAATGCGCGATGCCGATCCAGCAGCGAGGCTGTCATGACGATTCCTCGCTGTTGTCCCGCGTTGATGCAGCGCGCCCGGACGATGACCTGCCCGGATTCGCTCTTCAGCAACAAAGAAACGGCATCGATGAGAGTCCGGTATGCCGTCAGCTGCAGGTCCAGGCTGAGACGGCAGGGATCACCGGCCAAGCGCGGTTCGGCTACGCGGTGCGTATTGACCCATGCCGAGCGCACGCCTCCGGCCTGCAGTGCAACATACAGACCCAACTGCTCAAGCGCAGTGGGATACACCAGGCTTGCCTGTTCGCGGAACAGCCGGGAGTGCACATTGGCCGTGTGGGTCAGGCTGTTGGCAATTGCGGAATGACCGTGGCTGTTGAGCCAGTTGATGACTTCCGAAAGCGACAGGTCGATGCCGTCACCCAACTTGCGCAGGTGAATCGCGCGTTCGCGAAGATCTGACTCGCTCGCCAAGTGCGAGCTGCGCGCAAGGTTGATGGCGTTCTTCTCGCCAACCTCACGCAACTGATAGCGCCGACGATAGTGGCTTATACGGGAGCCAAGCAGCAGTAGTGCTACCCCTGCGATGGCCATGATTTGCTGTGTGGTGAACGTTGCGGCATCAAAGGCTGCTGCATAGGGCTTTGGCGTTGTCAGGCCGATAATCAGATTCAGCATCGGTACGCCGACGGCCGCACCGCGCCAGCCATGCAGGCACGTTAGTGCGATCACCGGCAGCCCCATCAGTAACTGCAGGGACGTCCGGAGTGTACCGGCTTCGGTGGGAATCAACGATGCGGTAACGCCGAGCAATGTCATCAACAACAGGGCCACGGCGGTGGGGCCTGTGAAAATGGTCTTCCAGTGTGGTTCGGTGTTTCTCATTGCCCAAAGCAATGCGAGGGGAGTCACCGTAAGGATGGCAATGAAATCACCTACGCTGAAACGTGCTGCACGGGAAAGGAACGCAAGCGCCGAATCTGCGGGTGGCGTTGGCCAAAGCAGTTGGGAAAGGCTCACATTCAGGAGAGTGACCACGACGGAGGAAAGGAATGCGATGGCCAGAAGACGGGAGGTGACCGAGTTCGCAAAAAAGCTGCGGGCCCAGCGGGTGATGAGCATTACTGCAGGCATCAGCACGCCTGACGCGAGTACGACCCAGGCCGCGCCGTACTTTTCAACCATCGGCAATCGCATCTGCGCAAAGTAGGCGTACTCACCCAGCAGCAGATAAGGCCAGAACCGCGGCGGGCATAGCAGCACTGCAGCCACGCGAACGCCGGCAGGTAGGTAGAACTGGTCAAGCGACAGCTGGCGGGTGGCCCAACAGGCAATGGCATACAGCACAGCCAAGGCAAGTCCTGCCGGATGGATGCGCAACTTCAGCTGCAGGCCTTCATTCCACCAATTCAATCGCACTACCCCTTCACAGTACGTTCCCTGTCAGCATCCATTCGCCGCGGGACCCGGTTCGTACCGACGGTATCGACACGCGTTCGATTATGCAATCTCCGCAGCGCAGCGCCGGGCAAGTGAGAAAATCATCACATGAATTTCCGTGGCGACGGGTTTCACAGTTTCCGAGGGAGCCAATTCAGGGTGATCCCTGATCAACTCACCACAACGCATCCCGCAGCTTGTACCACGACATCGCCGCCACCAGCAGCGGCGTGCGCAGCAGCCGGCCGCCAGGGAAGGGGGCATGCCGCAGGCGCTGGAACACGTCCAGGCGCTCACTCTGGCCTGCAATGGCGGCGGCGATCACCTCGCCGGCCAGCCCGGCGGCGGCCACCCCATGGCCGGAGAACCCCTGCGCGAAGTACAGGTTGCCGTCCAGCCGGCCCCAATGCGGGGCGCGGTTGCGGGTAATGTCCACATAACCGCCCCAGACCTGCTCCAGTGGCACGTCGGCCAGCTGCGGGAACACCTGGTGCATGCGCCGCTGCATCACCCCGCGCAGGCCGGGTGGGGGCAGTGCTGAATAGCTGGCACGGCCACCAAACAGCAGGCGATGGTCGTGGCTGAGACGGAAGTAATCCAGTGCCCAGGCGGTGTCGGCCACGGCCATGTTGTTGCCGATCAGGGCACGGGCGCGCTCGGCACCCAGCGGAGCGCTGGCGCCGATATAGGTGCCGACCGGCATGATCCGCCGTTCCAGCTCGGGCAGCAGGCCCTGCAACCAGGCGTTGCCGGCCACCACCAGATGCGCAGCGCGCACGCTTCCCTGCGCAGTATGCAGGGTGGGCTGCGGTCCGCGCTGCACGCGGGTCACTGCGGAGTTCTCATGGATCACCGCGCCGGCCGCACGCGCCGCATCGGCCAGTCCGCGGGCATAGGCCAGGGGCTGCAGATGCGCGCTGAGCGGATCGAACATCGCGGCGCGGTAGCGCGGGCTGTCCAGCTGTGCGCGCAAGGCATCACGGTCCCACCACTGCATGGGGTAGTCGTAGTGGCGTTGCAGGTGTTCGCAGTTGGCCCGCAGGTCGTGCTCATGGCGTTCGCGGATGGCGACGCTGGCGTGGCCTTCCACCCAATGACAGTCGATGCCGTGGCGATCGATGCGTGCGCGCATCGCCTGCACCGCGTCGCGTGACCAGTCGAACAGGTGGCGCGCATCATCACGACCGAGCTGACGCTCCAGTTCGTCCACCTCGCAGCCATAGCCGACCAGCGCCTGGCCACCATTGCGGCCGGACGCGCCCCAACCGATCCGCTGCGCCTCCAGCACCACCACGCGCTGGCCACGTGAGGCCAGTTCCAGGGCCGCGGTCAGGCCGGTGTAGCCCGCACCAAGCACTGCGACATCGGCCTGAACCTCGCCCTGCAGCGGGGGCAGCGCGGGTGGTTCGGGCAGGCTGGCGGCATACCAGCTGGGCGGGAACGCGGCACTCACCGCAGGCCTCGCGGGCGCAGTGCGGGAGAGGAGAGCGGGGGAGGACGATCAGCATTCACCCAAGTAGTTTCGCCGATGCGTGAGGGCTGTGGTGTGACGGCACCGACTTGCCGCCTTCGCCGGGCGACGGGTAACGTGTCGGCACGTCAAGGAGTTTTTCCATGCGCCGCCTGCCCTGGGTGGGCCTGCCCACCGACAGTACCGTGCTCGGCCATCACCGCTTCGCGGTGGCCGGCGAGAAGTACGTGCGCGCGCTGGCCGAGTCCGCCGAAGTGACCCCGGTGGTACTGCCGAGCCTGCAGCCTCCTTTGCCGGCCGGCGACTGGCTGCAGGGGCTTGATGGCCTGCTGTTGACCGGCGCGGTCAGCAACATCGAACCGCAGCACTACGAGGGCGGCCGCAGCTGGCCGGGCAATCCGCATGACCCGGCGCGTGATGCCAATGCCTTCGCACTGCTGCGCGAGGCGCTGGCGCTGGACCTGCCAGTACTGGCGATCTGCCGCGGCTTCCAGGAACTGAACGTCGCGCTGGGTGGCAGCCTGCATCCGCAGGTGCATGCGGTGCCGGGCCTTGCTGACCATCGCGAAGACCCGCAGGCGCCGGTGGAGGTGCAGTACGGGCCGGCCCACGCGGTTACCCTGGTTGCCGATGGCTGGCTGGCGCAGTGGCACGGCAGTGACCGGGCGCAGGTCAATTCGGTGCACGGGCAGGGCATTGCCCGCCTCGCGCAGGGCCTGCAGGTCGAGGCCGTGGCTGATGATGGACTGGTCGAGGCGGCGCGCAGCCTGCGCCATGGTTTCGTGCTCGGCGTACAGTGGCACCCGGAGTGGCGTGTCATGCAGGCGCCGTTCTATCACGCTATTTTCCGTGCGTTCGGCCAAGCTTGCCGGCAGCACCAACAGAACCGACTGGATTCCCGATGAGTTCCCGAACGCGCCCGCGCAAGACGGCCACGCCCCCCGCACCGCAGGAAAGCAGCCTGCTGCGCTGGCTGAAGGAGCGGCGCATCACCGAGGTCGAGTGCCTGGTGCCGGACATCACCGGCAACGCGCGCGGCAAGATCATTCCCGCCGACAAGTTCTCGCACGACTACGGTACGCGGCTGCCCGAAGGCATCTTCGCCACCACCGTCACCGGCGAGTTCCCTGATGACTACTACGAGCTGACCTCGCCGTCGGACTCGGACATGATGCTGCGCCCCGATCCGGACACGGTGCGCATGGTGCCGTGGGCGGCCGATGCCACCGCGCAGGTCATCCACGATTGCTACACGAAGAACGGTGAGCCCCACGAACTGGCACCGCGCAATGTGCTGCGCCGGGTGCTGGCAGCCTACGCCGAGCTGGGCCTGCGCCCGGTGGTGGCGCCGGAGCTGGAGTTCTTCCTGGTGCAGAAGAACACCGACCCGGACTTCCCACTGCTGCCACCGGCCGGCCGCTCCGGGCGCCCGGAAACCGCGCGGCAGTCGTACTCGATCGACGCGGTCAACGAATTCGACCCGATCCTCGACCTGATGTACGACTACGCCGACGCGATGAAGCTGGACGTGGACACGCTGATCCACGAATCCGGCGCAGCGCAGCTGGAGGTGAACTTCACCCACGCCGATGCGATGGACCTGGCCGACCAGGTGTTCCTGTTCAAGCGCACCATGCGCGAGGCAGCGATGCGCCACGGGGTGTATGCCACCTTCCTGGCCAAGCCGATGGAGAACGAGCCGGGCAGCGCCATGCACATCCACCAGAGCCTGGTGCGGGTGAGCGATGGCAGCAATGTGTTCGCCGGCGAGACCCATGCCGAAGGCGAGTTCAGCCCGGTGTTCGGCCACTACCTGGGCGGCCTGCAGAAGTACGTGCCGCAGGCAATGGCGTTCTTCGCGCCGAATGTGAATTCCTATCGGCGACTGGTGTTCGGCGAGGTCTCGCCGAGCAACGTGCACTGGGGCTATGACAACCGCACCTGCGGGCTGCGCGTGCCGCTGGATACGCCTGAGAACATGCGCGTGGAAAGCCGCTTCGCCGGCTCCGACGCCAACCCCTACCTGGCGATGGCCGCGACCCTGGCCTGCGGCCTGCTGGGCATCCGTGAGCGGCTGGCACCGGACGCACCGGTCACCGGCAGTGCCAAGGAATTGGGCTACAACCTGCCGCGCTCGCTGGGCGAAGCGCTGGACGGGCTGGAGCAGTGCAGCGAGCTGCAGGCGCTGCTGGGCGAGCGCTTCTGCCGCGCCTACATCTCGGTCAAGCGCAAGGAATACGAGACCTTCTTCCGCGTCATCAGCTCGTGGGAGCGCGAGTTCCTGCTGCTGAACGTCTGAGCATCTGGAATAGAAAAATCCGCCGCCGGGGGGTAGGCTGGCACCCGTTGCCGGCCCCGCCGGCCCCCCTTTCCGCATTCTGGAGCACCCGATGAAGCTGCGTATCCTCACGCTCGGCCTGGCCTCCGCCATGCTTGCCGCCTGCAGCGGTGGCAACGGCGGCGCGCAGGACAGCCAGGTCCTGAACGTCTACAACTACAGCGATTACATCGCCGAGGACACCATCCCGACCTTCGAGAAGGAGAGCGGCATCAAGGTGACCTACGATGTGTTCGACAGTGATGAGATGGTCGAGACCAAGCTGCTGGCCGGCAACAGTGGCTACGACGTGGTGGTGCCGACGCTGAACTTCTTCGGCCGCCAGATCCAGGCCGGCGTGTTCCTGCCGCTGGACAAGAGCAAGATCCCGAACCTGGCCAACCTCGATCCGGCGGTGATGAAGCGCATCGCCACCCAGGACCCGGGCAACCAGTACGGCGTGCCGTACATGATCGGTACGACCGGCATCGGCTACAACGTGGACATGCTGAAGCAGCGCTTCGGCGGCAGCACCGACATCGCCAACAGCTGGGATCTGGTGTTCAAGCCGGAGAACATCAGCAAGATGAAGGACTGCGGCGTGACCATCCTGGACACGCCGGCGGACATGATTCCGATCGCGCTGCATTACCTGGGCCTGGACCCGCACAGCGGTGACCCGGCCGAGCTGCAGAAGGCGGCCGACCTGCTGAAGTCGATCCGCCCGTACGTGCAGAATTTCCACTCCTCGCAGTACGTGGGGTCGCTGGCCAACGGTGGTACCTGCCTGGTGGTCGGCTGGTCGGGTGACATCATCCAGGCCCGCGACCGCGCCGAGGAAGCCAGCAACGGCGTGCACGTGGCCTATTCGATCCCGAAGGAAGGCGCCCCGCAGTGGTTCGACATGCTGGCGATCCCGAAGGATGCCAAGCACCCGGACGCCGCGTACGCGTTCATCAACTATCTGCTGCAGCCGAAGGTTGCCGCGGCCAACACCAACTTCATCCACTACGCCAACCCGGTGCCGACTGCGACCCCGCTGGTGGATGAGGCGATCCGTACCGACCCGACCATCTACCCGCCGGCCGATGTGGCCGAGAAAATGTTCACGTACTCGATCAACACGCCGGAGACCGACAAGCTCTACACCCGGCTGTGGACCGAGGTGAAGACCGGCCGTTAAGCCGGTCTGGCGCCGCCGGGTCATGCCCGGCGGCTCCCTTGCCCTGCGCCGGAACCGGTACTCCCGCTTCGGCCCAGGTGCCGCAGGATGGCCGGCAGCAGGTCGCGTGCGTCGCGGCCGCCGTTGCACAGGAACGATGAACTCATCCGCTGCAGGTTGTGCATGCCGATGAAGAACAGCCCCGGCTGCGGGGAAACGCCGAAGTCGCCAAGCGGATAGCCGTGTGCATCCAGCGCGCCCTGCACGTCGAGCCAGGGCCATTCGGCGACGAAGCCGGTGGCCAGCACCACCGAACGAATGCCTGCGGCCTGCAGATCCAGCGCGCATGGCGACGGTTCCGGCTCCCAGTGCAGATAGACCTCTTCGGGAATGTAACGGGCATCGTCGGTGCGCGGTTCGGGCCGCGTGGCGTAGTACGCGCTGGCCAGCGAATCGAGATAGGCATACTCGGCCCGAGTGGCCTCGATCGCGGTGCGCAGCTGCGGGCGGACATCGGCAAAGCGGGCGGTGTTTCCACTGAATTCCTGCAACCGGCCCAGCAACCTGATACCTGCGCGGTGCATCGCCAGCAGGCTGATCGAGCTGCCCCGGCCGCCGCTTCCCTTGCCCGAGATCAGCGGAAACTCCGCGGTGCGGGCCCTGCGCAGCGCATCCGGTTCTCCGGCCAGTACGGCGGCCGCTTCACTCACATGCTGGTGGATGCGCCCGGCCATGTCCCACCAGGTCATCGAGTCCTTGCCGCGCAGCCGGCGGGTGTGCGAGTGACGCTGGGCCAGTGACCAGTACACGCTGCGACCGCTGTCGCGCAGGTCCTGGGCGATCTGCGCGCCGGACTGGCCGCCGCCGATAACCAACACCGCGCCCTCGGGTAGCAGGCCGGGACTGCGGTAGTCGCTGGAGTGCAGCACGGTGAGGCCTGGTGCGGGCGCGAATGGGACCCGGGGCATCCGCGCGCGGCGGTATTCACCGGTGGCGACCACCACTGCGCGGGCACGGATCGGCCCCTGGCTGCTGTCGATGGCATAGCCACTGGACTCGGGCCCGACCCGGTGGACCACGCACCCCTCGCTGATCGGCAGGGAACGCTCGTGGGCATACCCGCGGAGGTGCCGGATCACCTCCGGGGCGCCCATGAAGCCTTCCGGGTCATCGCCGGCATAGGCATGACCGTGCAGGGCCATCGTCGCGTTGGCGGTGTTGGTCTGGAACGACTCCCAGCGCCGTTGCCAGCTGGCGCCCACGGTTTCGGCCTCCAGCACGCGATGCTCGACGCCGGCCTCCTGCAGGAGCGCGCTGAGCGACAACCCGGCCTGGCCGGCGCCGATGATGACCAGTGGCAGCCTTGCGGGCAGGGAGCCCGGCAGGCGGGGCGGGAAGGGGGAGGGGGAGGGGCTGTCCGGGGGAATCACCAGTGTGGGTCCATGCAAGGCCTTGATCCGAGGCATTGCGCGGGGAATGTCCTTGGCTTTCAATGGATCCCGTTCTGAAAAATGTTGCAGATCGGGCTGCCGCCCGTGGTGTCTGGTCGGGACGGCCGCCCGGGCGTCGAAGAGAGCCCGGGCCTTCCGGCGGACAGGCCAGCATGGCGGGGGAAAACCGACACCCCTCGAGGCCCCGAGGCCGCTTACCGGCCGGTTCCACCTGCTGCCGTCATATCCCCTGCGGCCCCCGGCCGGTAGAATGGCGGCCGCTGTCCACCGCCCGCTCCCGGAGCCCCCATGCCCGTTGAAGCCCAGCCGGTAGCCGCCGTCGTCGACACGACCGGTGCGCCCGGCTATCTCTCCATTCGTGATTTGCGCAAGGAATTCGACGGTTTCGTCGCCGTCGACGACGTCAATCTGGACGTGCGCAAGGGCGAGATCTTCGCCCTGCTCGGTGGCTCCGGCAGTGGCAAATCGACCCTGCTGCGCTGCCTCGGCGGCTTCGAGACGCCCACCAAAGGCAGCATCACCCTCGATGGCCAGCGCCTGGACGCGCTGCCGCCGTACCAGCGGCCGGTCAACATGATGTTCCAGTCCTACGCCCTGTTCCCGCACATGACGGTCGAGCAGAACATCGCCTTCGGCCTGAAACAGGATGGCTTGGGCAAGGACGCGATCAGCAAGCGCGTCGGCGAGATGCTCGATCTGGTGCAGATGGGCCACCTGGGCAAGCGCAAGCCGCACCAGCTCTCCGGCGGCCAGCAGCAGCGCGTGGCGCTGGCGCGGTCACTGGCCAAGGGGCCGAAGCTGCTGCTGCTGGACGAGCCGATGGGCGCGCTGGACAAGAAGCTGCGCTCGCAGATGCAGCTGGAACTGGTCAGCATCATCGAATCGTCGGGGGTGACCTGCGTGATGGTCACCCACGACCAGGAAGAAGCGATGACCATGGCCACCCGCATCGCGGTGATGGATGCCGGCTGGATCCAGCAGGTCGGCAAGCCGGACGAGGTCTACGAGCAGCCGGCCAACCGCTTTGTCGCCGAGTTCATCGGTTCGGTCAACCTGTTCGACGGGGTGATCGACGAGGACCTGCCCGAGTACGTCACCGTGCGCTCGCCGCTGTTCCCGGCGCCGATCTACATCGCCCATGGCATCACCGGCTATGAAGGGCAGCCGGTCGCGTTCGCGCTGCGCCCGGAGAAGGTGATGATCGGCAAGGACGAGCCGGAAGGGCACACCAACAAGGCCCAGGGTGTGATCGAGGACATCGCCTACTTCGGCAGCCATTCGGTCTACCACGTGCGCCTGCCCAGCGGCGCCAAGGTACTGGCCAACTTCGCCAACTCGCAGCGCTGGGCCAGCGATGGCCTGACCTGGGGCGACAGTGTGTGGGTGCACTGGCGCGACAACGACGGCGTGGTGCTGACCTCATGAGCACGGCCGGCCTGAAGCGCTGGCTGCCGGGGCTGCGTGCCACGGTGATCGGCATTCCGTACCTGTGGCTGCTGCTGTTCTTCGCAGTGCCGTTCCTGATCGTGCTGATGATCAGCTTCTCGCTCAGCCGGGTCGGCTCGCCGCCGTACACCTGGCTGCTGCAGTACGTGGATGGCGGCTTCTCGCTGAAGCTGAACCTGGAAAACTACCTGGCGCTGTTCCGCGATTCGATCTATGCGCAGGCCTTCCTGAGCTCGATCAAGATCGCGGCGATCTCCACCTTCCTGACCCTGCTGATCGGCTACCCGATGGCCTACGCCATCGCCCGCCTGTCACCGGCTGCACGCAACGTGGCGATGATGCTGGTGGTGCTGCCGTCGTGGACCTCGTTCCTGATCCGCGTGTACGCGTGGAAGGCGATCCTGGACCGCAACGGCCTGCTCGACCAGTTCCTGCAGTTCACCGGCCTGCAGTCGCTGATGACCAGCCTCGGCCTGCCCAAGCTGCAGCTGATCGATACGCTGACTGCCGCCTACATCGGCATCGTCTACTGCTACCTGCCGTTCATGGTGCTGCCGTTGTACGCCAACCTGGTCAAGCATGACCACCGGCTGCTGGAAGCGGCCTACGACCTGGGTGCCAAGCCGTGGCAGGCGTTCCTGCGCATCACCCTGCCGTTGTCGAAGGCGGGCATCATCGCTGGCTGCATGCTGGTGATGATTCCGGCGATCGGTGAATTCGTGATCCCGGAAATGCTGGGCGGCTCGGAGACGCTGATGGTCGGCCGCCAGCTGTGGAACGAGTTCTTCAACAACCGTAACTGGCCGGGCGCCTCGGCGATGGCGGTGGCAATGATCCTGTTGCTGCTGGTCCCGATCCTGCTGTTCAACCGTTCCCAGCAGCGCCTGCTGGAAGGGAAGCAGGCATGAGCCCGCGTACCGCCAAGGGCCTGGGGCTGGGCGTGCTGCTGCTCGGCTTCGCTTTCCTGTACCTGCCGATCCTGCTGTTGATGTTCTATTCGTTCAACAGCTCGCGGCTGGCGATGGTCTGGGCCGGGTTCTCCACCCGCGCCTACAGTGACCTGTTCGCCGACCGCGCGCTGATGGATGCGATGTGGACCAGCCTTGTGGTCGCGTTCTGGACCGCCTGCACGGCTACCGTGCTGGGCACGCTGGCGGCGATGGTCATGACCCGCTTCAAGCGCTTCCGCGGCAAGCCGCTGTTCGGTGCACTGGTGACCGCACCGCTGGTGATGCCGGATGTGATCCTGGGCTTCTCGCTGATGGCGCTGTTGGCCTCGATGGGCGCGATTCCCGGTTTTCCCGCACGCGGCCTGACCACGATCTGGATCGCGCACGTCACCTTCACCCTGTGCTTCGTCACCGTGGTGGTGTCCTCGCGCCTGCAGGAAATGGACCTGTCGCTGGAAGAAGCGGCGATGGATCTGGGTGCCAGCCGGCTGACCGTGTTCGGCCGCATCACCCTGCCGATCATCGCGCCGGCGCTGGTGGCAGGCTGGCTGCTGGCCTTCACCCTGTCGCTGGATGACGTGGTGGTGGCCAGTTTCGTGGCCACGCCGGGCTCGACCACGCTGCCGATGAAGGTGTTCGCTTCGGTGCGCATGGGCATCAGCCCGAAGATCAACGCGTTGGCCACGCTGCTGGTGTCGGCGGTGTCGATCGCTGCTGTGATCGGCTGGTACATCAATGCGCGTGCGGAGAAGCGGCGCCAGCGCGATCTGCAGCTGGCGCGGCAGGACAACGGCTGATCCGGCAACACCCGGCTCACGGCCGGCTGCGCACAATGGGGGTCTTCCAGATGGAGATCCCCCATGACTGTCGAGATCATCAACCCGGCCACCGGCCAGGTGACCTACCGCCATGAACTGATGGGTGCAGCCGACATCGAGCAGCGCCTGCAGGCCGCTGCCGATGCCTTCCCCGGCTGGGCTGATCACTCGCTCCAGGACCGCGGCGCCATCCTGCGCCAGATCGCCGCGCAGCTGCGCGCCCGTCGCGATGACCTGCAGCAGGCGATGACCCACGAGATGGGCAAGCTCAAGGCCGAGGCGCTGGCCGAGGTCGACAAGTGCGCTGCCGCCTGCGAGTACTACGCCGACCACGCGGCAGACTATCTCAAGCCGCAGTTGATCGACACCGAAGCCCAGCGCAGCTACGTGCGCTACGAGCCGATCGGCTGCGTGTTCGCGGTGATGCCGTGGAATTTCCCGATCTGGCAGGTGTTCCGTTTCCTGGCCCCGGCGTTCATGGCTGGCAACGTCGCCCTGCTCAAGCACGCCAGCAACGTGCCGCAGTGCGCCGACCTGATCCTGGCGGTGTGCCGTGACGGCGGCCTGCCCGATGGCGTGTTCGATGTACTGCACATCGACAACGACCAGGCCGCCGAGGTGCTGCGCGACGCGCGGGTGAAGGCGGTGACGCTGACCGGCAGCGAGCGGGCAGGGCGCTCGATCGCTTCCAATGCCGGCAGCCAGCTGAAGAAGTCGGTGATGGAGCTCGGCGGCAGCGATGCCTTCGTGGTGCTCGATGATGCCGACCTCGACAAGACCGTGGCCGCGGCAGTGAAGTCACGCTTCGACAACAGCGGCCAGACCTGCATCGCGGCCAAGCGCTTCATCGTGGTCGATGCGGTGGCCGATGAATTCACCCGTCGCTTCGTGGAAGCGGCGGGCGAGCGCCAGTATGGCGACCCTGACGAGCGCGGCACCACGCTGGCGCCGATGGCGCGCGCCGACCTGCGCGACGAACTACACAAGCAGGTGCAGGCCAGCGTCGCCAAGGGCGCGCGCGTGCTGATCGGTGGCGAGCCGATTGCCGGCACGCATGCCGGCTATCCGGCCACCGTGCTCGACCAGGTGGGTCCTGGCATGCCGGCCTACGATGAGGAACTGTTCGGGCCGGTGGCGGCGGTGATCCGGGTCAAGGATGAAGCCGAGGCGCTGCGCGTTGCCAACGACACCCGTTTCGGCCTGGGCGGCAGCGTGTGGACGCGCGACCCGGTGCGCGGTGAACGTTTCGCTCAGCGAATGGAATGCGGTGCGGCGTTCGTCAACGCTATCGTCAAGAGCGATGCGCGGTTGCCGTTCGGTGGCAGCAAGCAGTCCGGTTTCGGTCGCGAACTGGCCGACCATGGCATCCATGAGTTCATGAACATCAAGACCGTCTACGTGGCTTGATGGATCATCCAATGCGCCACGACCAACGGTCGTGGCCTACCGGTCTGGTGGGTATCGACCGTTGGTCGATACGATCTACAGCCACTTGGCGCGCTTGAACAGCCGGTACAGCCCCACGCACACGCCGCCCACGCCAACGATCATCAGCGGGTAGGACCACGGTTCGCTCAGCTCGGGCATGTGGCTGAAGTTCATGCCGTACCAGCTGGTGATCAGCGTCGGCGCCGCCAGCAGCGCCGCCCATGCACCCAGCCGCTTGACCGTCTCGCCCTGCGCCAGCGTCACCAGCGACAGGTTCACGCTCAGTGCGGTGCCCAGCATCTCGCGAAGGGTGTCGATCACATCGCTGATGCGTACCGCGTGGTCGTGCACGTCGCGGATGTACAGCTTCACCTCGTCGGGGATCAGTTCGCCCTGATAGCGACGCAGCTGTGCCAGCACGTCCTGCAGCGGCGCCACCGCCATGCGCATCTTGTTCAGTTCGCGCTTGAGCTCGTACAGCCGCACCACGGTGCTGCGCTTGTAGGTGTCGGCGAAGATGTCCTTTTCGAGCAGGTCCAGGGTGTCGCGGAAGCGGTGCACGATGGGCAGGTAGTTGTCGACCACGAAGTCGGTCACCGCATACAGGCAGTACGACGGGCCCATTTTCAGCAGCTGGGGCTCGCGCTCGACCCGCGCGCGTACCGGGGCGTAGGACAGCGAAGCGCCATGGCGCACCGTCACCAGGAAACGCGGGCCGAGGAAGGCGTGGGTTTCGCCGTACTGAATGCGCTCGTCGACCATCTGCGCGGTCGTCACCACCACGAACATCGAATTGCCGTAGGTCTCGACCTTGGGCCGCTGGTGCGCATTGCGCGCATCCTCGATGGCCAGGTCGTGCAGGCAGAACTCTTCCTGCAATTTCAACAGCACATCGTCATTGGGGTCGTACAGGCCGACCCAGACGAAGCCATTGCCACCGGCAATGACATCGCTGATGGCGTCCAGGGTGATGTCGTGGCGTTTGCCCTCGTCATCGTAGTGGACGCAGTTGATGACGCAGGCGGGGTTGGCCGAGGCGGGCGCGGCAGCGGAGGCGGGCAATGACATGCCCGCCATCGTGCGTCAGGGCTGTGTTTTGGACAAGTGAGGAGTACGCCCCAGCACCCATGCCAGCGCGACGTGGACGGGCAGCAGCAGCACGATCCACTGCACGTTGTACTGCGCCTGCAGGCTCAGCCAGTGCAGCACCAGCGCGGCCACCGCCTGTACCGCCAGCAGCCACAGTACGATCCTGAACATGCGGCCCGGCACGCGCCGGCGCAGCAGGCTGATCGCCCCGGGCAGCAGCAGCACCGCCAGCGGCGAAAGCAACAGCAGGTTGCGATTGGCCCACGCGGCGTAGTGGATGCTGAAGCCCCACAGGAACACCAGCACGCCGCCGAACAGGGCACACAGCAGCCAGAACGGCAGCGCCAGCCCGGCCAGCAGGCGCGGACGGCGGCGCAGCGCCAGCACGCCGCCGGCCACGATCAGCCCGAGCAGCAGCCACGGCCACCAGCGGCGCGCGAATTCCTTCGGCTCCGGATCGATACGGTGCGGCAGCAGTTCCTGTTCGGACTGCACCAGCGGACGGCCATCGCTGTTACGTGCCTGGCGCAGCGCATCGGCCAGGCGCATCGGTACGAAGGCTTCCTGCCAGCGCGACAGCGGCTGGTCGGCGAACGGCCCCAGGCCTACATCGAAGCCCAGCCACATCCAGGGTGCCGGCGAGGCCAGGCGCACCGATTCACTGCGGTAGGTGTTGCCGCGCGAGCGCCCCGACAGCTGCGACTGCAGGCCGCCGCCGAGTGCCTTGTCCACCGTGTCGCGCACCATCGTGGCGCAGTTGGCGGTGTAGTAGTCGTAGTGGTAACGCGCGTTTTCCGGCTTGGCCCGTTCGGCCAGATCGGCAGCGAGCGCACGTGCCTGGTCGGGGCGCAGGTCCAGCCACTGCACGCTGGCGCCACGGCCGGTCTCGTCGTAGTAGGACAGATCCTGCTGCAGCGGTAGCGCCACCAGGTAATACATCATGTCGCCGCGTGCGAAGCGGCTGATGAAATCGTCCTCGGACGGATCGAAGTAGCCGAAGTTGTACGAGGTCGCCTCACCGCTGACCGGATCAAGCACCACGATGGCGTCATGGCCGAAGCGTTCGAAGAACACCGTGCCCGGCTGCATGGTGACCACGCCGATGCGCGGGGCGGGGGCTTCAGTACTGGCGGGCGCCGTAGCGGCAGGCGGGGCCGCCGCCGGCTTCGCGAACGCGGCCAGCGGCAGGGCCATGGCCAGCACGCACAGTGCCAGCCACACCATGAGGATCAGGCCGCGGCGCTTCAAGCGTCGTCCTGCGCGTCCGGCGGCAGCACGGTCACGTGGAAGGCCTGTACCCGGCGCGCGTCGGCGCGGGCCACGCGGAACATGAAACGGTCCAGCGCCAGCTCGTCACCGACTTCCGGCAGATGGCCCACGGCCTCGGTGACCAGGCCACCGATGGTGTCGTAGTCCTCGTCGGAGAACGTCGCGCCGAATCGCTCGTTGAAGTCGCCGATCGGGGTCAGCGCGTCGACCACGTACTGGCCGTCGGACTGGATCGCGATCTGCGCCGAGGGATCCTCGGCCTCGTCATGCTCGTCGTCGATCTCGCCGACGATCTGTTCCAGCACGTCCTCGATGGTGACCAGGCCGGCGACACCGCCATACTCGTCCACCACGATGGCCATGTGGTTGCGCGACAGGCGGAACTCCTTCAGCAGCACATTGAGCTTCTTCGCCTCCGGGATCAGCACCGCCGGGCGCAGCAGCTCGCGCACGTTGGCCGGGCCGTTGTCGGAAACCACGCCGCGCAGCAGGTCCTTGGCCAGCAGGATGCCAAGGATGTCGTCCTTGTTCTCGCCGTGCACCGGGAAGCGTGAATGACCGGATTCGACCACCTGCTTCATCAGTTCCAGGAAGGGCGCCTCAACCGGCAGCGAGACCATCTGCGAGCGCGAAATCATCACGTCGCCCACGGTCAGCTCGGCGACCGAAATGGCGCCTTCCATCATCTTCAGGGTATCGGCGGCGATCAGACCCTCTTCCTGCGCGGTGTGCAGGACAGCGACCAGCTCGTCGCGGGTATGGGGTTCGCCGGAGAAGGCGGAGGTCAGGCGTTCAAGCCAGCCGCGCTTCTTTTCACTGTGCTCCGCAGGGGAGCTACTACTGTCGTCTTCTGACATCTCTGGAAAAAAGGCACCCGGCAGGCCGGGCGTTGGCCCAAGTCTAGCAGGATGTGACGGCCTGTCAGTGACTGCCGGTGGCCGGGGCAGGGGCGGCCGGGGCCGGCTCCTCCTCGGGCAGGTCCAGGCTGTAGGTGCAGCCGGCCAGGGTCTTGCCCGGGTGGGAGGCCACGGTGGAGACGCTGAGGATGATCGACTCGATCTGGGCCTCGCCGGTTTTCGGGTCGGTCACGTCGCGGCTGACCAGCTCGCGGCCGGCCATGAACTTGCCGTCCTGGTCGTAGCCGGTCTCCAGCGCCAGGCGCTTGGCCAGCGGGCGTGGGTCGGCCTGGTCGAGCACCGCCATGATGCTGGCGCCGGCCACGGCCACCCGCTCGGTGCTCATGCCGAACACGCTGATCGGTTGGGCCATGCGGAACTCACTCATGAACTGGTTGCCCTGTGGCAGCGGCTGCAGGCCCTGGGCCACGGCCTTCAGCGGGTCGGCCAGCAACGGCGCCAGCGCGGCCTGATCGGCCACGCCCTGGCGGCATTCGATCAGCGCCGGCAGGTCCAGGCTGGAAGCGAAGGCGGATGGGACCGCAAGGGCACACAGCAAAGGCAGGCAGCAGCGCAGTGACACGGGCGGTTTCCGCAAGCGAAGGGCCGCCATCATAGCTCCGGTGAGCGCCTGAACAGCCCGGTGAGAAGGCGCAGGAATCCGGTCATCGCCCGCCGCGCGACCATCAGTGAGAGGGTCAGCACGACCGCAAGCATGGCGATCTGCATCGATTGCCCCGCGATGCGCGCCACTGCCGGCCACAGGCCCGGGCTGGTCAGCCAGGGCATCAGTTCCGATGTGGCTGTCCTGGCCACTTTCATGTAGATCACGGCCAGCACGAACAGCACCAGCAACGAGGTGCGGCTGGCATGGAAGAACGGGAGTGCGTTGACCGGCCTGCCAAGCCGCTGCTGCAGCAGCGTTCGCCACAGCACCGGCAGGGTCAGGGCACCGACCAGTATCAGCACCATCGACGTTTCCCACAGACCGGGCAGGTGGGCGGGTTCCGCTCTACCCGTGAGGTGGGGGCCGATCATGCCCGTCGCCAGCCCAGCCAGCAGGCACAAAGGCGAGAGCAGGGCGAGGCTGCGCAGCAGCCAGTGCCTGCCGGCGGGTTCACGAGCGCTGAGGCGGCGCACGGTGTGCGCGCCCAGCATCAGCAGGCCGGCGAACAGGCCCGCGCTCATCGCAAACGTCGTGAAGCTGTTTCCCGGAGTCATCCTTGATCCCCTTGTAGTCGTGGCGACGGGCGGTGGCCCGCTCAGCGCTCGCCCGCGTATGGGTCGTCGATGCCCAGCTCGGCCAGGATCTCCCGTTCCAGCTGCTCCATCGCCTCGGCTTCCTTGTCGTCCTCGTGGTCCCAGCCGAGCAGGTGCAGCACGCCGTGCACGGTCAGGTGCGCGTAGTGGGCATTGAGCGCCTTGCCCTGTTCGTCGGCCTCGCGTGCCACGACCGGTGCACAGATCACCAGGTCACCCAGCAGCGGGAACTTGACGCCCTTGGGCAGGCCTTCGGGTACTTCGGCCGGGAAGCTGAGCACGTTGGTGGCGTAGTCCTTGCCGCGGTAGTGGCGGTTCAACGACTGTCCTTCCTTGGCATCGACCACGCGGATGGCCAGATCGGCCTCGCGGATGCGGCCCTTCAACGCGGCGGCCACCCACTTGCGGAAGCTCACTGCCGCCGGCAGGCCTGCACGCGGCAGGGCATAACTGACGGCGACGTCCAGTCGCACGGGACCACGGGTCATGGAGTTGCTCCAGGTTGGATCTGATGCAGGTCGCGGCGGTCGTAGGCGCTGACGATGCGTGCGACCAGCGGGTGGCGGACCACGTCACGGGATTCGAAGAAGGTGAAGCTCACGTCCTCGACCTCACGCAGCACGTCGATGGCGTCGCGCAGGCCGGACTTCACATGCTTGGGCAGGTCGGTCTGGGTCAGGTCACCGGTGACCACCGCAGTGGAGCCGTAACCCAGGCGGGTCAGGAACATCTTCATCTGCTCGATGGTGGTGTTCTGTGCTTCGTCCAGGATCACGAACGCATCGTTGAGCGTGCGGCCGCGCATGTAGGCCAGCGGTGCGATCTCGATGACGTTCTTCTCCAGCAGCTTGACCACCTTCTCCACGCCCATCATCTCGTACAGGGCGTCGTACAGCGGTCGCAGGTAGGGATCGACCTTCTGGCTCAGGTCGCCGGGCAGGAAGCCCAGCTTCTCGCCGGCCTCCACCGCCGGGCGCACCAGGATCAGGCGCTGCACCCGCGATTCGTTCAGTGCTTCGACCGCACTGGCCACGGCCAGGAAGGTCTTGCCGGTACCGGCCGGGCCGATGCCGAAGTTGATGTCGTGGGTGGCGATCTGGTGCAGGTAGCGGCCCTGGTTTGCGCCGCGGCCGCGCACCGTGCCGCGCTTGACCTTGATCGCCACGTCCTGCGCTTCATAGGAGCGCTCGGCGATCTGCTCGACATTGGCCTGCGCCAGGCGCAGGTGGATGGCGTGGTTGTCGAAGGTGGTTTCGCCGGCTTCGGCGTACAGCGCTTCAACCAGCTTCTGCGCCTCGACGATGGCTTCTTTGGGCCCGCTGATGCGGAACACGAAGCCACGATTTGCGATCTCCACGCCGAGCTTCAGCTCGATCTGGCGCAGGTGCCCGTCGAAGGGGCCGCACAGGTTGGCCAGTCGCTCGTTGTCTTCCGGCGACAGGGTGAAGTCTCGATGATCGATGCTTTTCATTGCTTGGGGTGGGGCCGACGCCTTCCACCGCAGTGTATTCAGGGAGGACAAGGGTAGCGCGCGTGCGGGGCACACGGCCAGCAGACGGTCGATACAGCGTTTTCCACACCCGGTGTGGACGGGGCACGCGGAAACCTGTGGATAGACCTCTGCGATGCTTGTGCCACAAGGCCCATGAGGTCCTGGTGAAAAAAGCGTCATGGCCGTTCGTCGCTGCGGCAGCACTGCCACGGGTGGCCTGTACGGGGTCATTCATCGTGATGGCAGTGCAGGTTTCGTTGCCGGGCGAGCAACAAAGCCACGTCCCTGCGGATTTCCACAGCGGTTGTGGAATGATGCCGAATCAACCTGTGGATAGGTGGTGCGGAGCCTTGCAGCAAAAGGCTTGCCCACGTGTGGTGAAAAAACCGTCAGGGCTGATCGGAATCATTGAGGGTGCACGGGGCACATGGCACCGTGTCGCCGTCGCAGGAGGGGATGGCATGGGCATCGGCAACGGGATGCGTGGAATCGGACTGGCGGGCATCGGCCTGCTGGCGGGGTGTGGGCAGTCAACGCCGACTGCACTGGGCACGCTGGAATGGGACCGGATCACGGTGCCGGCGCCGGCGGCCGAAGTCATCGCCACGGTGGAGGTGCGCGAGGGACAGCAGGTCAAGGCCGGGGCCGTGCTGATGCAGCTGGACCCGGCGCGGGGAGACGCGCAGTTCGCCGCGGCTCAGGCTGATGCGGCGCGTGCGCAGGCCCAGCTGGAAGAACTGCAGATCGGTCCACGCCAGGAGCAGATCGCGCAGGCCCAGGCGCAACTGGCCGCGTTGCGCGCACAGGCTGCCGAAGCAACTGCCTATTACCGACGTGTCCAGCCGTTGGCACAGCAGCGCCTGATTGCCGCCGCTGAACTGGATCGTGCACGCGCCGCTGCCGGCAATGCCGAGGCCAGCGCGCGTGCTGCCGAGCAGGCCTGGCTGGAGCGGGTGCACGGCAGCCGTGTGCAGGATATCGCCCAGGGCCAGGCGGCCGCGGATGCCGCACAGGCACAGCAGGTGGTGCAGGGCGTCAACCTGCAGAAGCTGCAGCTGCGCGCACCGCGCGACGGCGTGGTCGATGCCTTGCCTTACCGGCAGGGGGACCAGGCGCCGGTCGGCGCGCCGCTGGCGGTGATGCTGGTCGGCGAGCGCCCCTATGCACGCGTCTACCTGCCGCAACCGCTGCGCCTGCAGGTCAAGGTCGGACAGGCCGCGCAGATACAGCTGGAGGGAGGCAGCACGGTGCTGACGGGGCACGTGCGTGCGATCCGCAGTGAGCCGTCGTTCACGCCGTACTACGCACTGACCGGTGATGACGTCGAGCGCCTGAGCTATCTGGCCGAGATCGAAGTGGACGGGAACAGCGACATGCAGAAGCTGCCAGCGGGCCTTCCGGTACAGGTGCGCTTCTGAACACCGGTGCGGACATCGCGGTGCACGCGCAGGGCCTGACCCGCCGCTTCGGCGATCTGCTGGCCGTGGACAATGTCGACCTGACCGTGCCGCGTGGCCAGGTCTATGGCTTCCTGGGGCCGAACGGGTCGGGCAAGTCGACCACCATCCGCATGCTGTGCGGCCTGCTGGAACCGAGTGCCGGGCAGATCGAGGTGCTGGGCCTGGCGGTTCCCGAGCAGGCCGAAGCACTGCGCCGGCGCATCGGCTACATGACCCAGCGCTTCTCGTTGTATGAAGATCTTTCGGTACGCGAGAACCTGGAATTCCTCGCCGCCATCCAGGATCTGCCACGCGCGCAGGCCCGGCGGCGGGTCGACGAACTGCTGCAGCAGTATCGTCTTCTGGACAGGCAGCCGCAGCTGGCCGGCACCCTCAGTGGTGGCCAGAAGCAGCGCTTGGCGCTGGCCGGCGCCGTCGTGCACGCTCCGGAGCTGCTGTTCCTGGACGAGCCGACCAGCGCAGTCGATCCGGAATCGCGCCGCGATTTCTGGGAGGCCCTGTTCGAACTGGCCGATGCGGGCACCACCGTGCTGGTCTCGACCCACTACATGGACGAGGCCGAGCGCTGCCACCGCCTGGCGATCCTTGATCGTGGCGCGCTGATGGCCGACGGCACCCCGGCCGAACTGTGCGCACGGCTGGAAGGGCGCACGCTGCAGGTCACCGCGTCGCAGCCGCGCCTGGCCAGCCGCGCACTGGCCGATCTGCCCGGCGTGCTCAGCGTGGCGCAGATCGGCACCCATCTGCGCGTGCTGTGCAATGAGGGAGCGGCGGACATCGCAGTGCTGGGCCGTGCGCTGGCCAGTGCTGACCCGCAGGCCAGCATCGAGAAGGTGGCACCGAACCTGGAAGACGTGTTCGTGGCCGCCACCCGTGGTCGTGGCCGGGAGCCGGCGGAATGAACCTGCGCCGGCTGTGGGCGATCATGCTCAAGGAACTGCGGCAGCTACGGCGCGACCGCATCACGCTGGCGATGATCGTCGGCATTCCGGTGATGCAGCTGCTGCTGTTCGGCTATGCGATCAATCTCAACCTGCGTCACCTCGACGCCGGTGTCGCCGATCAGGCCAACAGTGCCGCCTCGCGCGCGCTGGTGCAGGACATGGTCGCCACCGGCGTGATCACGCCGCGCAGCGAGGCGTACACGCCCGACCAACTGATGCAGGCGCTGCGCCGTGGCGAGATCAGTGTCGGCATTGTGGTGCCGGCCGACTTCGAGCGTCGCCGCTTCGACGGTCGCGAAGCAGTGCAGGTGCTGGTCGATGGCAGCGACACCGTGGTGCAGAGCGCAGCGATCCAGCTGGCGCAGGTGCCGCTGGACACGCGTCCGACCAGCAACACGCGTCCCCTGCGCGAAGGCAGCATCGCCAGTGGTCCTATCAGCGTGACCAGCTTCTACAACCCGCAGCGGCGCTCGGCGGTGAACATCGTGCCGGGCCTGATCGGGGTGATCCTGACCATGACCCTGGTGATGTTCACGGCCGTGGCGGTGGTGCGCGAACGCGAGCGCGGCAACATGGAGCTGCTGATCGCCACGCCGGTGTCGCGCAGCGAACTGATGGTGGGCAAGGTGCTCCCTTATGCAGCGATTGGCCTGCTGCAGACCACGCTGGTGCTGGTGCTGGGCACCTGGCTGTTCCAGGTGCCGATCCGCGGCAGCCTGCTGGACATCTACCTGGCCGCAGTACTGCTGGTGCTGGCCAACCTCGCACTGGGCCTGCTGATTTCCACGCGCGCGCGCTCGCAGTTCCAGGCGATGCAGATGACGTTGTTCCTGTTCCTGCCGTCGATCCTGCTGTCGGGCTTCATGTTCCCGTTTGCGGGCATGCCGCGGCCGGTGCAATGGCTGGCGGAAGTGCTGCCGCTGACCCACTTCCTGCGGCTGGTGCGCGGCATCATGCTGCGCGGCGCCTCGCTGTGGGAGCTGTGGCACGACGCGCTGGCGCTGCTGGCCTTCATCGTGGTGATGATGACGCTGGCGATCCTGCGCTTCCGCAAGCGATTGGATTGAGGCCTGTCATTCGGTAGTGCCGGCCGCTGGCCGGCATCATTTCCGGTGGGTGCCGACCGTTGGTCGGCACACCCAGACCTTACTCCGCCACCACCCGCGCGCGCAGCGAATTGGTCAGCGCTTCGGTGATCACCACATCCACGAACTGGCCGATCAGCCGTGCCGGCGCCGGGAAGTTCACCGAGCGCATGTTCTCGGTCTTGCCGGTCAGCTCGTTCGGATTCTTGCGCGACGGACCTTCCACCAGCACGGTCTGCACCGTGCCCACCATCTTCTGGGAGATGCTGGCCGCGTGCGCATTGATGCGCTCCTGCAGGCGCGACAGGCGCGCGTGCTTCTCCGCATCGCTGATCGTGTCCTCCAGGTCGGCCGCTGGCGTGCCCGGGCGGCGCGAATAGATGAAGGAGAAGCTGTGGTCGAAGCCGATGTCTTCGATCAGCTTCATGGTCTTCTCGAAATCGGCGTCGGTC
Source organism: Stenotrophomonas sp. GD03819 (assembly GCF_029841665.1). Taxonomy (NCBI): domain Bacteria; kingdom Pseudomonadati; phylum Pseudomonadota; class Gammaproteobacteria; order Lysobacterales; family Lysobacteraceae; genus Stenotrophomonas; species Stenotrophomonas sp. GD03819. The sequence goes on along the minus strand of NZ_JAOCEW010000013.1, from coordinate 74,367 downwards.
TCGCCGGGGAAGCCGACGATGAAGTCCGAGCTGATCGAGATGTCCGGGCGCACCGCGCGCAGCTTGCGGATCTTCGACTTGAATTCCAGTGCGGTGTAGCCGCGCTTCATCGCCGACAGCACGCGGTCGCTGCCGGCCTGCACCGGCAGGTGCAGGAAGTTGGCCAGCTGTGGCACGTCGCGGAACGCATCGATCAGCGAATCGCTGAACTCCAGCGGATGCGAGGTGGTGAAGCGGATGCGGCCGACGCCGTCGATCTCGGCGATGGTACGGATCAGCAGGCCAAGGTCGGCGAATTCGCCGTCCCCATAAGGCCCTCGGTAGGCATTGACGTTCTGGCCGAGCAGGTTGATCTCGCGCACACCCTGTGCGGCCAGCTGCGCCACTTCCACCACCACGTCCTCGAACGGGCGGCTGACCTCCGTGCCGCGGGTGTAGGGGACCACGCAGAACGAGCAGTACTTCGAGCAGCCTTCCATGATCGACACGAACGCCGAGGCGCCATCGGCACGCGGCTCCGGCAGGCGGTCGAACTTCTCGATCTCGGGGAAGCTGATGTCCACCTGCGGGCGCTTCTGTTCGCGCCGCGCGCGGATCAGTTCCGGCAGGCGGTGCAGGGTCTGCGGTCCGAACACCAGGTCGACGAACGGCGCGCGCTTGATGATCGCTTCGCCTTCCTGCGAGGCAACGCAGCCGCCGACGCCGATGATGACCTCGCGGCCCTTGTTCTTCAGGCCCTTCCACACGCCCAGCTGGCTGAATACCTTCTCCTGCGCCTTCTCGCGGATGGAGCAGGTGTTGACCAGGATGACGTCAGCGTCGTCCGGGGTATCGGTCAGTTCCAGGCCATCGCTGGCGGCAAGCACGTCGGCCATCTTGGCCGAGTCGTACTCGTTCATCTGGCAACCGTGGGTCTTGATGTACAGCTTGCCCTTGACCTGGTCGGGCTTGCGCGGACCAGCGGGCAGGGCAACGAGCGGGGTACCGCCCGGCGTGGCGGGCGGAAAGACGTCTGGCGTCCCGGTCATGGCGCTTAATCCATTCGGGTGGCGGGAAAGCGGGCAATTCTACCCGCATCCCGCGCCAGCCGCCGCGTTCATGCGGCCAAGCCCAAGCCCGGCGTGGTCATCACTGTAGAGCCGAGCCCACGCTCGGCTGCCTTGTGCAAGGCGGAGGAGCAGCCGAGCGTGGGCTCGGCTCTACAAGGGGGCGCTGATTACGCCGCCACCAGCTCCGCATCGATCCGCCGCGACCGGTCGAAGGCGGTCATCGCGCTCATCCGGGCGATGTAGTCGGCCGTTGCCGGCGCCGGCTGTACGAGGCCAAAGGCGGTGGTCCAGGCCAGCGCATTGCCCCACAGCACATCGGCGGCGCTCATCGTCTCGCCGAGCAGGTACGGGCCCTGCGCCAGCTGGGCCTCGACCACCTGCAGCACGGTCTCGGCGTCGTTGTACGGCGACATCAGGCGCGGCGGCGGCTCGCGATGCATCGCCTTGTCGATCATCGCCGGCTCGAAACAGGCGCCATAGAAGGCCATCCAGCGCAGGTAGGGCCCGCGCAGGGCGTCGCCGATCGGCGGGGCCAGCCCGGCTTCCGGATACAGGTCGGCCAGGTACAGATAAATGGCCACCTGTTCGGTTACCAGTGCGCCGTTGTGGACGATGGCCGGCACCTTGCCCATCGGGTTGATGGCCAGGTAGGCCGGGGCCAGGTTGGCGCCGGCCTTCAGGTCCAGCACCTGCATGCGGTAGTCGGCACCCAGCGCTTCGAGCAGGGCCACGGCGCCGCTCGAGCGGGAACGGGCGGCGTGGTACAGGGTGATCCGGCGTGAATTCATGGCATTGCTCCTTGCGGTGGGTGGTGAACTGGAGGCCATCCTGGGGCACTATTGCGGACGACTTCTGTCCTCGATCCTTCATGCGCCATACCGCCCACCGACTGCTGCGCCTGATCGCCCTGTTGCAGGCCCGCCGCCAGTGGTCCGGGGCCGAGCTCGCCGAGCGCATGGGGGTGGACCGACGCAGCATCCGCCGCGATATCGAGCGCCTGCGCGAGCTGGGCTACCCGGTGCAGGCCTCGGCCGGGGTAGGGGGCGGCTATCAGCTGGGGGCCGGGGCACCGGTACTGCCGATGCTGCTGGACGAGGAGGAGGCAACCACCCTGGCCATCGCCCTGCGCGCGGCCTCGGCCACCGTCGCCGGCATCGACGACACCGCGCGTGGCCTGCTGTCCAAGCTCGACCCGCTGGTGCCGACCCGTCGCCGCCAGCAGGCCGGCGAGGTGCATGCAGCGACGGCCACCCTGTCCGATCTTCCGTCCACCGACGCACGCCTGCTCGGACGGCTGGCCCAGTACTGCCGGCAGGCGTCACGGCTGGCCTTCGAATACCGCAGCGCGCAGGAGGCTGTTACCCAGCGCGAAGTCGAGGCACAGCACCTGGTCAATTACGGCCGGCGCTGGTACCTGTTGGCCTGGGATCTGGGCCGGCAGGACTGGCGCACCCTGCGTGTGGACCGGATGGGCGCGGTGCGCGAATGCACCGAGCCCGGCCTGCATCGGCGCACGCCGGCACCCCCGGACGTGATGGTGCGGCAGGCGGTCAGCCAGGCCCCGTTCGCGTTGCAGGCCATCGTCCGCCTGGCCGGCAGCCGCGCCGAGCTGGAAGGCCGCATTCCTCCCTGGTGCGGGGTGCTGGAGGCGGATGGTGCCGAGCACTGCCTGCTGCGCATGGGGGCCGAGAGCCGGGGCATGATGCTGGCGCAGATCCTCAGCCTGGACCGCGTGCCGGTGGCGCTGTGGACCACGCCGCCGGGCCTGCGCGACGAACTGGCCCGGCGCCTGGCCGGGCTGGGCCAGGTGCTGGCCGTGCCGCCGGTCACAGGCTGAGCCACATCGCTTGGCAAGCCCCGGCGAAGCTGGGACACTCGCCGCCATGAAGGGGATACTGGGGACAACGGCGATCATCATCGCTGCGCTGACCGCTGCGCCGGCCAGCGCTGGCACCCTGTACAAGTGCCAGGGCCCTGACGGCGTCACCAGTTATGTAAGCAAGCGGGTGGCAGGTGCGCGCTGCAGCACCATCAGCTACAGCCGCGACACCCGTCCTGCGCCGCGCCCGGTGGTGGCCGCATCCAGGCCGGCGCCGACCACGGTGGCCAGCATCGAACGCAACCCGGTTGCCGTTGCCGCCAGGGCCGCAGCGCCGGCAACGGTTGCGCCGGCACCTGCATCCGCGCCCGCAGCTGCTCCGGCACAGCCGGCCGCCTCGCGTGCCGGGCGCATGGTCAGCGGTCAGGTCTATTCCTTCATGAAGGACGGCGTGCGCCACTACACCAGTGCGCGCCCGACCCAGGTCGCCAACCTCGGCCCGGTGCGGACCATCCGCTACAGCTTCATGGAGCGCTGCTACGCGTGCGGGGTCAATCCACGCGTGGACTTCGGCAGCGTGCGCCTGAACACCTCGGCCTTCCAGACCGAGATCACCTCGGCCGCGCGCGAGTTCGGCGTGGAAGAGGCGGTGGTGCGGGCCATCATCCATGCCGAGTCGGCCTACAACCCGACCGCGCTCAGCCGTGCCGGTGCGCAGGGCCTTATGCAGCTGATGCCGCCAACCGCCGCGCGCTTCGGGGTCAGTGACTCCTACGATGCCGGGCAGAACATCCGCGGCGGCGTGCAGTATCTTGCGTGGTTGCTGAAGCGCTTCAATGGCGACCTGACCCTTGCCGCAGCCGGCTACAACGCTGGCGAAGGCGCGGTCGACCGCCATGGCGGCGTACCGCCCTACAGCGAAACCCAGTACTACGTGCGCCGGGTCGGGCAGCTGGCCGAGCGTTACCGCACCGCATTGAGCAAGCAGTAGCGCCAGGCCATGCCTGGCGAGCGAAGCGGCAAGCAGCCGGTAGTGCTGGTCGCTGGCCGGCAACCCAAAAATCAATGTTGTTGCAATGCGTTGTGTGGCGCGCGACGGTTCCGCTACACTCAACCGTGATTCAATGCGGCTCTGGCCCCCACCGGATCCGCTGGCAGCCTTAAAGCTACCTAATCAATATCGGAGTGCCGGATGGCCAACGATGGGGTACACGATCCAGTCAACACCGGACGTCGGCGTTTTCTTTCTGCCACCACAGCCGTGGTGGGCGCCGTCGGCGTCGGATTCACCGCAGTTCCTTTCATCAAATCCTGGAACCCCAGTGCCCGCGCCAAGCTTGCCGGCGCACCGGTGGTGGCCGACATCAGCGCCCTGCAGGAAGGCCAACGCCTGATCGTGGAATGGCGTGGCCAGCCGATCTGGATCGTCAAACGGTCCAAGGCGATCCTCGATGCGCTGCACGGGCTGGACGGCCGTCTCAAGGACCCCGAGTCCGGCGAGAAGGAGCAGCAGCCGGAGTACGTGCTGAAGCAGAACCCCGAGCTGCGCTCGATCAAGCCGGATATTTCCGTGCTGGTCGGCCTGTGCACGCACCTGGGCTGCTCGCCGGAAATGGTGGCCGAGATCCGGCCTGAGCCCTACGACCCGCAGTGGAAGGGCGGCTACTTCTGCCCCTGCCACAAGTCGCGCTTCGACATGTCCGGTCGTGTCTTCAAGGACGTGCCGGCGCCGATCAACCTGAAGGTGCCCGCGCACCACTACCAGGACGACAACACCATCATCATCGGTGTCGATCCGCAGGGGGCTGCCTGATGGCCAATATCCTCAGCCGTACCGCCAGCGGCGTGGCCGACTGGGTCAATGCCCGCGCACCGGGCCTGATGCCGGTGTACCGCAAGCACGTCAGCGAGTACTACGCGCCGAAGAACTTCAACATCTGGTACTACTTCGGTTCGCTGGCTCTGCTGGTGCTGGTCAACCAGATCGTCACCGGCATCTTCCTGACGATGCACTACAAGACCAACGCCGCCGAGGCGTTCGGCTCCATTGAATACATCATGCGTGATGTGGAGTGGGGCTGGCTGATCCGCTACATGCACTCCACCGGGGCCTCGCTGTTCTTCATCGTGGTCTACCTGCACATGTTCCGCGGCCTGCTGTACGGCAGTTACCAGAAGCCGCGCGAGCTGGTGTGGATCCTGGGCATGCTGATCTACCTGGTGCTGATGGCCGAAGCCTTCATGGGCTACGTGCTGCCGTGGGGCCAGATGTCGTTCTGGGGCGCCAAGGTGATCATCTCGCTGTTCGGCGCGATACCGGTGATCGGCAACGGCCTGACCGAGTGGATCATGGGCGACTACCTGCCCAGTGACGCCACGCTCAACCGCTTCTTCGCACTGCACGTCATCGCCCTGCCGCTGGTGCTGTTGCTGCTGGTGGTGCTGCACCTGGGCGCGCTGCACGAAGTGGGGTCGAACAACCCCGATGGCGTGGAGATCAAGAAGGGGCCGAAGGGCAACCGCTGGTCGCCGAACGCTCCGGCCGACGGTATTCCGTTCCACCCGTACTACACGCTCAAGGATGGTGTCGGCGCCGGCTTCCTGCTGATCATCGCCGCCTTCATCATCTTCTTCGCGCCTGGTTTCGGCGGCCTGTTCCTGGAGCACGACAACTTCACCGAGGCCAACCGCCTGGTCACCCCGGAGCACATCAAGCCGGTCTGGTACTACACGCCCTACTACGCGATGTTGCGCGTGGTGCCGAACAAGCTGGGCGGCGTGCTGGTGATGTTCTCGGCCATTGCGATCCTGTTCCTGGTGCCGTGGCTGGACAAGGCCAGGGTGAAGTCGGTGCGCTACCGCGGCTGGATCTCGAAGGTGATGCTGGGCGTGCTGGCGGTGTGCTTCGTCTGGCTGGGCGTGATTGGTTCCGGCCCGGGCACCGACGTGCACGAGACCTACATCGGGCGGGTGCTGACCTTCCTGTACTTCGCGTTCTTCATCACCATGCCGCTATGGACACGGTTGGACAAGACCAAGCCGGTACCGGAGAGGGTGACCACCCATGACTGATCGCTGGATGGTCCGGCTGGCCCTGACGGCCACCCTGATGCTGGGCAGTTTCCTGGCCTCCGCCGCCGAAGGCGGCACCAAGCTGCTGCAGGCTGGCAACGACCTGGGTGACCGCGCTTCGCTGCAGCGCGGCGCGCAGCTGTACATGAACTACTGCTCCGGCTGCCACGCGCTGAAGTACCTGCGCTATTCGCGGATGGCGCAGGACCTGGGCCTGACCGAAGAGGAGGTGATGAACAACCTCAACTTCACCGGCTCGGCGATCGGCGATCCGATCCCGGTGGCGATGCCCAAGGAGAATGCCGAGAAGTGGTTCGGCAAGATGCCGCCGGACCTCAGCCTGATCTCGCGCGTGCGGGGCAGTGACTGGGTCTACACCTATCTCAAGTCGTTCTACCTGGACAGCAGCCGGCCGCTGGGCTGGAACAACGCGCTGTTCGCCAACGCGTCCATGCCCAACCCGCTGTGGGAAATGCAGGGCCTGCAGCATGCCGTGCATGGCAAGCCCGAAGCGCCGGGCATGGACCCGCCGGTGACCGGCCTGAAGATTGAAACGCCGGGTTCGGTCGATGCCGGGCAGTACGACCAGGCCGTGCGGGACATCACCAACTTCCTCGAATATGCCGGCGAACCGGCCGCGCTCAAGCGCCAGCAGCTGGGCGTGTGGGTGATCCTGTTCCTGGCCCTGCTGACCTTCCTGCTGTATCTGTTGAAGAAGGAATACTGGAAGGACGTTCACTGAATCTGCCGCCGGCCATCGCACGGGCCTATTGGCTTTTGTGATGGTCGGTTGCACACTCGGGGAGGAGTCGATCGCTGGCACGGTGCCGGCGGCGCCGATGCGGCAGGCGGTCTCCTGTCGTGGGAGAGCCTTTGATGGCGGCGAGCGTACGCATGCGCAATACACTGACGCTGTTTTCCTCGAACGACGATGTACTGTGCCACCGTGTACGCCTGGTCCTGGCGGCCAAGGGTGTGACCTTCGACTTCGTTCCGGTCGATCCACAGAACCCGCCTGAAGACCTGATCGACCTCAATCCGTACCACTCGGTGCCGACGCTGGTCGAACGCGAACTGGTGCTTTACGCCGCGTCGGTGGTCAGCGAGTACCTGGACGAGCGCTACCCGCATCCGCCGCTGATGCCGGTCGACCCGCTGTCGCGTGCGCGCATCCGCCTGGCCATGCTGCGCATCGAGCACGACTGGGTGCCGCAGGTGCAGGCCATCCAGCTGGGCAACAAGACCCAGGCGGAGGCCGGCCGCAAGCGCCTGAAGGAGTTGCTGACCGCCTCGCTGCCGCTGTTCAAGGCCAGCAAGTTCTTCCTCAACCCGGAAATGAGCCTGGCCGACTGCGCGATGGCGCCGATCATCTGGCGCCTGCAGTCGCTGGACGTACCGCTGCCGAAGGACGGCAAGGCGATCGAAGACTACGGCAACCGCATCTTCCGCCATCCCGGTTTCGTCCGCAGCCTGACCGACCAGGAAAAGAAGCTGCGCGATCTGCCGGTCTGATCCGGGCATGCGTTACCCGTCTGCACGCCGACCGGCGTGCAGGCGATCCGCCCCGGCAGGGCGCCGGGCGCGTACACTTCACGCATGACCGAAGACTTCTTCCACATGACCAGCCACCGCCCGTACCTGCTGCGGGCGCTGGTGGAATGGATCAACGACAACCAGCTGACCCCGCACATCCTGGTCGACGCCGGCGTTCCCGGCGTGCAGGTCCCGCCTTCGGCGGTCAAGGATGGCCGGGTCGTGCTCAACATCGCCGAACGTGCCGTCGTGCGGCTGATGATCGACAACGAGATGGTGAGCTTCTCGGCGCGCTTCTCCGGCACCAGCTACCCGGTGCAGGTACCGATCAGCGCCGTGCTGGCCGTCTACGCCCGCGAGACCGGGCAGGGCATGGCATTGCCGGATGACATTCCGGGCAACGAAACCGCGCCGACCAGCGACGAGCTGCTGCACGAGGAAGGCACGCCGCCGGACGATACGCCGCCGGCCAGTCCGCCGCCGAAGGGGCGCCCGAACCTGCGCGTGGTCAAGTAATGTTTCCGACGCCGCCCCGATGGGCGGCGTTTTCCTTTGCAGGATTTATCGGCGGGTGCCGGAATTGTGTGGGTGCCGACCGTTGGTCGGCACACCTTCAGGTCCTAAACATCCTCGGCATCGTCCACATCTGCGCGGATCTGGCTGATCCGCGCCGCGCCCGGACCAGTGAATGAGATCAGCTGATCGCCGCGCAGCACCATGCGGCCTACATGGCGATCGATGCCATCGTAGGAATACTCGAACTTGAAGGTGCGCTCGAAGCCGAGTCGGCCATCCTCGCCGCGCGACAGGCGCAGGCCGGTGGCGTGCACCGCCTGGTCCAACCATTGCACATCGGCGGCGCGGCAGGCATTGCGCCCCAGTTCGACCGCGCGCTCGGCGGCCGAACGTGCGGCATTCCAGAAGAAATAGATGATTCCGCCGGCAATCAGCAACAGCAGCAGGGTGGGCATGGCGTCAGCCGTCAGAGGTCGATCCCGCAAAGATGGCGGCGAACGCGCGCTGGATCAAGCGCCTCGCATCACCGCTTCGGTTGTGGACCAGCAGAGACTGGTTGAGGCGGTATGACGACCGGCTGCGGTGGCGCGGGCTGCATTGGCGTCGCAGTTGGCGACGGCATCACCAGCGGTGATGTGGCGGTCAACTGCAGCAGCGCTGCCCAGTCCTGGCGGTTGAAGCTGCATTCGTCCTCGCGGCCGGGCGTGCAGCTGGGGTCGATGCCGGTACTGTTGCGTTCGCGTGCCGGAGGCAACTTGATCAGCCCGGTGCGGTCCAGCTGCAGCAACCGCATCGCCACGGTGTTCATGACGTTGCCACCGACCAGGTACAGGGTCTGGTCGCCCCCCAGGTTGGCAGCCACCACCACTTCGCAATGCGATTTCCAGTGGCCCACCGAACCGTTGCCCAGCGCCTGCACCAGCCCGCTGTGGCTGAGCGTGGTGCTGCGGTCGCGCAGGAAGCACAGCAGGTCGCCGGGTGCGGGCTTGGCGGTGGCCGGGTCGACCAGCCGGTAGGGCACGCCCGAGGGGCCGCCCTGGTACGCGGCACGGATGTAGTCGATGTGGCGTGGCGACGTGTTGAAGCCGGGAACGCCGGACTGCACCATCACCCAGGAAATGAACGCGGCCGACCACGGGTTGTCGACCAGGAAGGCGCGGCAATCGCTGTCGGTGTAGCGCGTTCCCAGCGGTGCCAGACAGCTGCTGGCGCCCGCGATGCTTCCCATCGCGTTGAGCGTGCCGCTGTTGCGCCAGTAGCCTGCCACGCGCTGCCAGGCGATCAGGCCGTTGTCGGCCAGGTGATCGCTTTCGGCCTCGGTGACACTGAGGCTGGCGGCGCGGCCATCGCGGTCGATGAAGGGCCGGTACCAGAGCCGGTGCTCGTTGCAGGCAGTGTTGCGGATGGCCACCGCCAGCGGACTCAGGCCGAAGCGCGGTGGCACATCACAGGCTTCGGCGGCCGTTGCGGACAAGGGGGCTGCCGCGAGCAGCAGACAGGCAGGCAAGAGCATCCGGCGCATGCGCGGCTCCTGTGGGGGATGCCGGCAGCGTCGCAGAGGCGGGCGTGGCCGAGCCGTGAAGGCGTCCCGGATCGTGTAGAGTCGAGCCCATGCCCGGCTTATCGCGCGAAGCGCGTGCAGGGCGCGCCGCAGATCGAGAAGCAGCCGAGCGTGGGCTCGGCGCTACAAGGTCCCGTAGGCCTCAACCCGGCGGCGGGCCCAGCTTCAACGACAGGTCAATCGCCTGCACGTGCTTGGTCAGGCCACCAATGGAGATGCAGTCCACGCCGTCCTCCGCGATCGAACGCAGGCCACCCAGGCCCACGCTGCCGGACACTTCCAGCGGAATGCGGCCCGCCGTGATGCGCACGGCCTCGCGGCGCAGGTCCGGGCTGAAGTCATCCAGCAGGATGCGTTCGCAACCGGCTTCCAGCGCCTGGCGCAGTTGCGCCAGATCCTCCACCTCGACCACCAGCGGCAGCGCGGGCCATTGCCGGCGCGCGGCAGCCACGGCTGCGGGCAGCGAACCGGCAGCACGGATGTGGTTTTCCTTCAGCATCACTGTGTCGTACAGACCGAAGCGGTGGTTCTCGCCGCCGCCACAGCGCACTGCGTACTTCTGCGCCAGGCGCAGGCCGGGCAGGGTCTTGCGGGTATCGAGAATGCGCGTGCCGGTGCCGGCCACCGCCGCCACGTAACGCGCGGTGGTCGTGGCGGTGCCGGACAGCGTCTGCAGGAAGTTCAGCGAGGTGCGCTCGGCGCTCACCAGACTGCGGCTGCGCCCATGCAGCAGGGCCAGCACGGTGCCGGCAGTGACCGCGTCACCTTCGGAGACACGCCATTCAATGCGCACCTCCGGGTCGAGCGCGCGGTGGGTGGCGTCGAACCAGGGGCGACCGGCGATCACCCCGTCCTGCTTGCACAGCAGGTACGCGCTGTCAGCCTGGTCGGGCAACAGCGCAGCGGTGACGTCGCCGCTGCCCAGGTCCTCGGCCAGCGCACGCGCGACATCGGCGGCGACAACGGCCGCATCCGGCGTCGGCAGCGCGCTCATGCGGCCGGGAAGTCGGCGATCTGGGCGGTGGGGATGGCTTCCTCGGCCAGCAGCACCGGGATGCCGTCGTCAACGCGGAAGACCTGCTTGCGGTCGCGGGTGACCAGCGCTTCGCGCAGCGGCTGCGCCAGCGGGTTGCCATCGGCCTTGTTCACCGCGCCGGCGGAAATGGCCTTGTTGAGGGCTTCCAGGCCCTTGCCATCCAGCAGGGACAGGGGCTGGCGGGTGTCCGGCGACACCAGCAGGTCGAGCAGCTTGCGATCCATGGTTCTTCGTCTTGCGTGGAAGATGGCTAGAATACGTCTTTAAGGCAGGTGACGGCCAATGACCCCCAACCCGATCGCGCCGCTTGTCGGCATCGTCATGGGTTCCCGTTCCGACTGGGAAACCATGCAGCACGCCGCCCAGAAGCTTGAAGCCCTGGGTGTTCCGTTCGAAGTGAAGGTGGTGTCCGCGCATCGGACGCCGGATGTGTTGTTCAGCTACGCCGAGCAGGCGGGCCCGCGTGGCCTGCGCGCGATCATCGCCGGAGCCGGCGGGGCCGCGCACCTGCCGGGCATGATCGCCGCCAAGACCGCCGTGCCGGTGCTGGGCGTGCCGGTGCAGTCCAAGGCCCTCAACGGCATGGATTCGCTGCTGTCGATCGTGCAGATGCCGGCCGGCATTCCGGTCGCCACCTTCGCCATCGGCAATGCCGGCGCCTCCAACGCCGCGCTGTTCGCCGCAGCGATGCTGGCCAGCGACCAGCCGGCGATCGGCCAGGCGCTCGACGCCTTCCGTGCACGCCAGACCGAAGACGTGATGGCCCACGACGATCCGCGCCAATGAGCCTGACCGTCGGCATCCTGGGCGGCGGTCAGCTCGCCCGCATGATGGTCCTGGCCGGTGCGCCGCTGGGATTGCGCTTCGAACTGTACGACCCGGCAGCCGACGCCTGCAGCGGCCCGCTGGCGCCGCTCACCGTCGGTGCCTTCGATGACCGCCAGGCGTTGGCGGATTTCGCCGCCAAGGTGGACGTGGTCACCTTCGATTTCGAGAACGTGCCTGCCGACAGCGCGCAGTTCCTGGCCGACCGCGTGCCGGTCTACCCGCCGCCGGCTGCGCTGGCGGTGGCCCAGGACCGGTTGAGCGAGAAGACCCTGTTCCAGCAGTTGGGCATTCCGCTGCCCGCCTTTGCCGATATCCGCAGCCGTGACGAGTTGGCCGCGAAGGCCGCCGAGTTCGGCCTGCCGTGCATCCTCAAGACCCGCCGCCTCGGTTACGACGGCAAGGGCCAGTTCCGCCTGCGCAGCGAAGCCGACATCGACGCTGCATGGGACGCGCTTGGCGCACAGGTCGAGCGCACCGGGCTGATCCTGGAAGGCTTCGTTGCCTTCCAGCGCGAGGTCAGTGTGGTCGCTGTGCGTGGCCGCGATGGCAGCTTCGAGGCCTGGCCGGTCACCGGCAACTGGCATGTCGACGGCGTGCTGTCGGCCAGCGTGGCCCCGGCCGTGCTGTCCGATGCCGAGCAGCAGGCCGCGATCGGCTATGCCCGCCGCGTCGCCGAGCACCTGCAGTATGTGGGCGTATTCGCGCTGGAGCTGTTCTGCCGTGACGGCGAACTGCTGGCCAACGAGATGGCACCGCGCGTGCACAACTCCGGCCACTGGACCATCGAAGGCAGCGAGACCTCGCAGTTCGAGAACCATCTGCGTGCGGTGCTGGGCCTGCCGCTGGGCAGCACCCGCATGCTCGGCCACGTCTGCATGCTGAACTGGCTGGGCGCGATGCCGGACCCCGCGCCGGTGCTGGCTCAGGCCAGTGGCCATTGGCATGACTACGGCAAGGAGCCGCGCGAAGGTCGCAAGGTCGGCCACGCCACGTTGCGCGACGATGATGCCGCTGCATTGGCCGATGCGCTGGACCAGGTCGGCCTGGAGCTGGACCGCCAGGCCCAGGTGGCGCCGGCGGTACACGCGCTGCGCAATCGCTGAGCCCGGTAGTGCCGGCCGTTGGCCGGCAGTGCAACGCTGTGACGCGCCGGTGCAGGCATCGGCGCAACATTCCCGGTGGTAGCGTGGAGCTCCTTTCACAGGAGTCATCCCCATGCTCGACTGGAATGCCTACCGCAAGGAGCTTAAGGGTCGTATCGGCGAGATCGGCAAGCTCTCGCCGGACACGGTCAAGGGCTATGCCACGCTGGCCAACGCCGGTGCCCAGACCAACCACCTCGATGCCAAGACCCGCGAGCTGATCGCGCTGGCGGTGGCCGTGACCACCCGCTGCGACGGCTGCATCACCGTGCACGTGGATGCCGCGCTGAAGCACGGCGCCGGCCGCGAGGAGATCGCCGAGGCGCTCGGTGTGGCGGTGTCGCTGAACGCCGGTGCGGCGCTGGTGTACTCGGCGCGGGTGATGGACGCCGTGGCCGCGCACGAGAGCGCGTGATGCCTGATCTGTAGAGCCGAGCCCATGCTCGGCTGGCCGGACAGCAGCCGGGCATGGGCTCGGCTCTACAGGGGTCAGCGCAGCTGGCTTTCGGCAAATTCCCAGTTGACCATCTGCCAGAACGCGTCCAGATACCGCGCGCGATCGTTCTGGTAGTCGGTGTAGTAAGCGTGCTCCCAGACGTCGCAGCACAGCAGCGGGGTGCTTTCACCGGTCAATGGCGTGCCTGCATTGCGGGTGGCCTGCAGGCCCAGTTGCCCGCCCGGATGCTGCACCAGCCAGACCCAGCCGGAGCCGAACAGGCCCAGCGCGGTGCGGTTGAATTCCTCGCGCAGGCGCTGCACGTCGCCGTACTGGCGCTTGACCAGTTCGCCCAGTCGCCCCTGCGGCTCACCGCCGCCGCGCGGGCGCAGGCACTGCCAGTAGAAGGCATGGTTCCAGGCTTGGGCGGCGGCATCGAACAGCGTGCCCTGGGCGTGGCGGACGATCTCCTCCAGCGACGCTTCCTCCCACTCGGTGCCGAGAATGCCGGCGTTGACGGCATCCACATAGGCGCGATGGTGGCGGCCGTGATGCAGTTCCACGGTCTGTGCGGACAGGTGCGGCTGCAGGGAGCCGGGAAGATAGGGCAGGGCGGGCAATTCGACAGGCATGGACAGGTTCGTGGCCAGGGGGCGGCGGCAGCCGGTTCCATCCGCTTACAATGGCGGCTACCGTGGGCAGTCTAGCCGACCATCACGGTCGGTTTGTCCGGCGAAGCAAGGAGTGTGGTTGTGGCGGTAATGCAGCAAATCCAGGCCGAGGTCGATCGTTACCCGCTCGTGCTGTTCATGAAGGGCACCCCGCAATACCCGATGTGCGGCTTCTCCAGCCGCGCCGTACAGGCGTTGATGGCGGCCGGCGCAGTCACCCTGCGCACCGTCAACGTGCTGGAAGAGCCCGAGATCCGCGCCAACCTGCCGCGCTTTTCCAACCTGCCGACTTTCCCGCAGCTGTTCATCAACGGTGAGTTGATTGGCGGCTGTGACATCGTGCTGGAGCTGTTCGAAGCCGGCGAGCTCAAGCGCATCGTCGAAGAGGCGACCCAGGGATGAGTGCCTGGCCATCGACGTCACCGACCGACGGGGCGCTCGATGGCCGCCCGTTGCAGGATCGCGTGGTGCTGGTCGCCGGTGCCGGTGGCGGATTGGGTAGTGCGGCGGCAGTGGCTGCTGCGGCCGCCGGGGCCACCGTGGTTCTGCTGGGCCGCAAGCCTCGCCGCCTGGACCGTGTCTACGCCCAAGTGCAGGCGGTCGGCCCGGAGCCGCTGCTGTATCCGCTGGACCTGGAAGGCGCGGGCCCCGACGACTATGCCGAGCTGGCCCAGGCCCTGCAGCGCGAGCTGGGGCGCCTGGATGGCCTGCTGGTCTGTGCCGCTCACTTCCCGGGCCTGACCCCGTTTGAGCTGGCAGACCCAGCGAGTTTCGCCCGCGCGGTGCACGTCACCCTGACTGCGCCCGCCTGGCTGGCCCAGGCCTGCCTGCCGCTGCTGCGGCAGCGCGAAGATGCGGCGCTGGTGTTTGCGGTCGATGCCCCCGAGCGGGTCGGTCAGGCCTACTGGGGCGGTTACGGGGTGGCCCAGCACGGCCTGCGTGGCCTGATCGCCAGCCTGCACGACGAGCTCGGCCGCAGCCCGGTAAGGGTGAGTGGCCTGTACCCCGGTCCGCTGCGCACGGCCCTGCGGGCCCGGGCCTATTCCGTAGACCAGGACCCGGCCGCGCAAGGCCCGGAGGCCGCCGCCGCCGCAGCCGTGACCCTGTTGTCCGGTGCTGGCGCTACCTGGCGCGGCCAGATTCTCGATGCCAGCGAGGCGCCCCCGGCGAGTAAATCCCGGGGAAAGGCGGAGTGAAGAACCCGTCACGATTGCGTTGCGATCCGGTGCCGTTTGTCGCACAACCGTCACATTGATGGCGTAGCGTGTTAATCTAGTGTTAACCGTTGTGGCTTCCTTCAGCCAAGCGGTAGGGAACCCCAGATAAATGTCCGACCAGCCACCCGCAGGGCTGTTTGGATGCGCTTTTTTTTCCGCCATCGCCAACTCGCATCGAGGCTACCGAAAAATGACCCACCCACTCCGGATGTCCAAGCTCACCCTTGGTCTCGTGGCTGCGCTCGCCGCCGCTCCCGCCTTCGCCCAGAGCACCTCTGCCGGTGTCGGCGGCCAGGTGATGTCCGCCGCAGGCCAGCCTGTTGCTGGTGCTGAAGTCACCATCACCCACACCGAGTCGGGCACCGTTTCGCGTGCCACCACCGATGCGTCGGGTCGCTACACCGCGCGCGGCCTGCGCGTGGGTGGCCCGTACACCATCACCATCACCAAGTCCGGTGAAGGCACCAAGACCGAAGAAGGTGTCTTCCTGAATCTGAACCAGGTCAACACGGTCAACGCCAACCTGGGCGGTGATCTGGCGGCGACGAACCTGGATGCCGTGAACGTTGTTGCCACTGCCGGCTCGAGCGTCTTCAGCTCGGAAAACAAGGGCGTGGGTACCTCGGTTGACGGCCGCAAGCTGGAGCTGGCGCCCAAGGGCAACCGTTCGTTGGATGACGTCGCTCGCCTGGATCCGCGCATCAGCGTGACTGACCAGGCTACCGGCGCAATCTCGGTCGCGGGTATCAACAACCGCTATAACAAGATCTCGGTCGACGGCCTGTCTCAGGGTGACCCGTTCGGCCTCAACGCCAACGGCATGCCGTACACCGGCTCGCCGATCTCGGTGGACACGATTGCTGCCTACGATATCAAGGTCAGCGACTATGACGTGTCTCAGGACGTGGTCGGCGCCGCGATCAATGCGGTCACCAAGTCTGGTACCAATGAGTTCCACGGTTCGGCGTACTACGTGTACAAGAAGGCCGATAGCATGGTGGGCAAGCGCAACGGCGAGGACTACGATGCTTTCGGCAAGGACACCACCAAGGGCTTCACTCTGGGCGGTCCGATCCTGAAGGATCGCCTGTTCTTCTTTGGGTCGTATGAAGAACAGGAAATCACCGACTTCGGTGGTGCGGCGTCTTCCGACGGTCTGAGCACTGGTGCGGTGACGCGCGCGGAGATCGACCGGGTCATCGATATTTCCAAGAACAAGTACGGAATCGATCCGGGTACCTATGGTGCAGCCGGTGGCGTGAATCTGACCAACAAGCGCTATCTGGGCAAAATCGACTGGAACATCAACGACTCACATCGCGCCAGCCTGACCTACCAGCAGACTGAGGAGTCGCTGCCGCAGCCGTACGACAGCAACGCAAACTCGGTGATCCTTACCAGCCGTTGGTTCACCAAGACCAGCGAGACCAAGAACACTGCACTGCAGCTGTTCAGCGATTGGACCGACAACTTCACGACCGAGGCCAAGTTCAGCTACCAGAAGTTCGAGCAGGTCTCGGGCGCTTCGCAGAACCTGCCGACCATCAATGTGGGTGTGGCCAGCACCCAGTCTGGCTCGAGCAACGGTGTGCGCCTGGGTGAAGACCGCAATCGACACGAGAATGCGATCAACACCAAGAAGAAGACCGCCTCGATCTTCGGTACCTACTACGCCGGTGATCACACCATCAAGGGTGGTTTCGACTATGAAGATACCGACGCGCTGAATCTGTATGGTCGCGATCTGCACGGTGTGTATACCTTTGACAGCATCGCTGACTTCGAAGCAGGCAAGTACTACCGCTACGATGTGCGCCGTCCAATCGGCGGGTACTCAGAAGCCGACACTGCGGCTGCGATTGGTTTCACCATGATCAGTCCGTACCTGCAGGATACTTGGCAGGTAAATAACAACCTGTCGATCACCTATGGTGTGCGCGCCAATATCCCGAAGGCCGACAAGGCGCCGCCGCGCAAGCCGGGTTTCGAGGAAACCTTCGGCTTCCGCAATGACTACAAGCTCGGCAGCAGCAATAAGGTGATCATGCCGCGCTTCTCGTTCAACTACACCTTCGATACCGAGCGCTACTCGCAGCTGCGCGGTGGCGTGGGCTTGTTCCAGTCGGTCCCGCCGTTCGTCTGGCTTGCCAATCCGTACCAGAACAACGGCATGACCTCGGCCTCGTTCTGCGCCTACGGCAACACCGTGGTTCGCGGCTGTGTCCCGAACAATGGCCAGTACGCGTTCAGTCCGGATGCATTCAATCAGCCGTTCCCGAGCGGTGCCGCCGCGCCGACCAACGCGCAGATGGATTCCATTGATCCGGACTTCAAGCTGCCGACCGTCTGGAAGGCTAGCCTGGGCTACGATCATGAGCTGCCGTGGATGGGCCTGGTGGGCACCGTCGAAGTGCAGTACCTGAAGAACAAGGATGCGGTGTTCTACAACGCCCTGAACATTGGTACGCCGAATGGCCAGCTGTTCGATGGTCGTGATAGCTACTGGGTCACTCCGGGCGGCGTGAAGAACAATGGTAGCAAGCCGGGTTACACCACCAACTCGACCTACCTGACCAACTCCGACAAGGGTAGCTCCACTGCAGTCACCTTCTCGTTGGACAAGCCGATGGCGAATGGTTGGTACGGCAACCTGTCCTACACCTACACCAAGGCAACGGAGGTGGGTTCGGACACCAGTTCACAGGCCTGGTCGAGCTACCAGTTCGTTTCGCGCCTGAACCCGAACGAGGAGTATGCCGGCACCGCCACTCGCGAGATCCGCAATCAGATCAAGCTGTCGTTGGGTTGGGAGCACGCGTTCTTCGGTGACTACAAGACCAGCATTACCGGCTTCTACACCGGTCGCAACGGCCTGCCTTACACGTGGCTGGTTGATGGTGACATGAACGGTGACGGCATCTTCCAGGACCCGGCGTACATTCCGTTGCTGAATGACGCGAAGGTTTCGTACGTGAAGGGCAATCGTGCTGCGACCGCCGACGAGATCGCCGAGTTCCAGCGCCGCATCGACGAAAATCCGTACCTGGCAGCTCGTCGCGGTTCGGTCGCCGAGCGTAACGGTGCCCGCAACCCGTGGGTCAACCAGCTGGACGTGGCCATCCAGCAGGAACTGCCGGGCTTCTTCAAAGAGCACAAGTCGATCCTGCGTCTGGATATCTACAACTTCCTGAATATGTTGGACAAGAGCTGGGGCCGGACCCGCAATGCGTCTGACTTCGACACCCGCTACCTGACCACTGGCAAGGTCAAGGCCGATGGTTCGTACGAGTACGACCTGGGCCGCAACTCGCCGCAGGAACTGCGTGAGTATGACTTCAGCTCGGGCTATCCTTCCCGCGTCGTTTCGCGTTGGTCTGCAATGCTTACCCTGCGTTACGAGTTCTGATCCATCAGAGCTTGAAGCAGTAAGTGGAAACGGCCGGGGAAACCCGGCCGTTTTCCGTTCAGGCGAAAGTCCTTGCAGGTCACCTGGCATCGGCGTAGCATCCAGAAATGTGCGCGGTGCCAACACCGCCGATGCGGTCCCGGAAAGGCGAACGCGGGAAGCACACATCCAACGGTCGGGCTTCCCGGCCGTTTTGCTTTTTAAGGGGGCGGCAGTACAGTCGGAAACCTTGAAGGAAGCGAAAAATTGGACATGACCACGAACGAAAAATCAGCCCGTGCACTGCCGGTGCAGGACGCGCGGATCTACCCGCGCGGTGGGCTGGATGTGCTGTCGCGGGCCGAAGTGGCCCGCCTGCGCGATGCGTCTGCCGGCGGCATGCACGAGCTGCTGCGCCGCTGCGCGCTGGCCGTGCTGACCAGCGGCAGTGCCTCTGACGATCCGCGCGCGGCGCGCGACCTGTATCCCGATTTCGACATCCAGGTGGCGCAGCAGGATCGCGGCGTGCGCATCGACCTGGTCAACGCACCGGCGATGGCGTTCGTCGATGGCGAGATCATCCGCGGCGTCGCCGAACTGTTGTTCGCCGTGGTGCGTGACCTGGCTTACATGGCCATCGAGATGGGCCCGGCCTACGCGGCCGAGCTGGAGTCGTCCGAGGGCATCACCAATGCGGTGTTCGGCCTGCTGCGCAACGCGCGCATCCTGAACCCGGGTGACCCGAATCTGGTCGTCTGCTGGGGCGGCCACTCGATCTCGCGCGACGAGTACCTGTACACCAAGCAGGTGGGCTATGAGCTGGGCCTGCGCGGCCTGGACATCTGCACCGGCTGCGGTCCGGGCGCGATGAAGGGCCCGATGAAGGGCGCCACCATTGCCCATGCCAAGCAGCGCCGTACCGTGACGCGTTACATCGGCCTGACCGAGCCGGGCATCATCGCGGCCGAGTCGCCGAATCCGATCGTCAACCACTTGGTGATCATGCCGGACATCGAGAAGCGCCTGGAGGCCTTCGTCCGCATCGGCCACGGCATCATCGTGTTCGCCGGTGGTGTCGGCACCGCCGAGGAAATCCTGTACCTGCTCGGCATCCTGCTGCGCGAGGAAAACAAGGACCTGCCGTTCCCGCTGATCCTGACCGGCCCGACGGTGGCGGCGCCGTACTTCGAGCAGATCGACCGGTTCATCCGCCTGACCCTGGGTGATGCGGCCGCCGAGCGCTACGAGATCGTCATCGGCGACCCGGTGGCGGTGGCAAAGAAAATGGCCAACGGCATCAAGCGCGTGCGCGAGCACCGCCTGGCGCAGAAGGACTCGTTCTTCTTCAACTGGTCGATCGAGATTCCGTGGGAGTACCAGCAGCCGTTCGTGCCGACTCACGAGGCGATGGCCGCGCTGGACCTGCACCACGGGCGTGCCCCGCACGCGCTGGCGGCCGACCTGCGTCGGGCGTTCTCGGGCATCGTTGCCGGCAACGTGAAGGAAGACGGCATGCGCCGCATCGAGCAGTTCGGGCCGTTCCAGATCCATGGCGACCCGGACATGATGCAGGCCCTGGACGCGCTGCTGCGTGCCTTCGTCGAACAGCGCCGGATGAAGATCTCCGGCGAATACCAGCCCTGCTATCAGGTGCTGGCCTGAGTCTGCGCCGGCGCGATGGGGATCGCGCCGGTACAGGCAGGGGAGGGCGGGTCGTCAAGGCCTTGACGCCCGTCGCCCCGGAATGACCGTTCATCCTGCCGCCGCTTGCCGGTGGCAGGGCGATGGCCCATCGTGGCCATCAACACGCTGGGGAGCGTCCAATGTCTTTGCGCCGGCAAAACGGCTTTACGCTGGTTGAGTTGATGGTCACGGTTGCCGTCCTGGCGATCCTGAGCACCATCGCGTATCCGAGCTTCCAAAGTACGATCCGTTCCAATCGAATGGCCACGACCAGCAACGAGTTGATGGCCTCGCTGGCGTTGGCGCGCTCGGAAGCGGTCAAAAATGCGCACGGCGCCGGCATATGTGCTTCCAGTACCGGTACCAGTTGCGATGGCAAGTCATGGATCGAAGGCTGGATGGTGTGGGATGACACCAACGGCAATGGCGGCTTCGATGCCGGGGAGGCCGTCCTGCGTTACAGCGAGCCACGCGCAGCGATGTCCGGAGTTGATGTGAACGCGGTGTCGGTGGCGTTCGATCCTCGTGGGCGCAGTCGGGCCGCTACGGCCACCGACATTACTCTTCGCCCGGACAAATGCGGTGACCAGCCACTTCAACGGCGTCTAACGGTGTCCCTGACGGGCCAGCTCAGGTTGCACAAGGAGGCCTGCAAATGAATCGTCGTCGCATCCAGTGGAAGGTGGCGCGCCATGGCGCGCAGAAAGGGTTCAGCCTGATTGAAGTGCTGATCGCCATTCTTGTGCTCGGCATCGGGCTGCTTGGCTTTGCACTGCTTCAGACCATGAACGTACGCTACGTACAGAGTGCGAACTACCGCACCCAAGCCACCAACCTCAGTTATGAGCTGCTCGATCAGGTCCGTATCAATCGCGTAGCTGCCGCGTTGTATGTAGGTGACTACTCAGCGACTACAAGTGAGTGCAATCCGCCGATCGGCAAGGACATTGATCAGGCAGCCTTCATGAAAGATTGGCGTTGCCGGCTGGGCAAAGCGCTCGGCGACAACGCCAGTGCATCAGTTACCCGCAACAACAACGTGGTCACGGTGCGCGTCAGTTGGGGAGATGAGCGCTGGAGTGCAGATGCTGATGACACTACCTTCAGTGCGAGTACACGCCTGTGAGCACGCTTCGTTCCCGTCGTTATCTGGCTGGTGTGTCGATGATCGAGCTCATGATTGCGCTCGCCATCGGCCTGATCATCATGCTCGCCGTGATCCAGGTGTTCGCCGCCTCCCGTGCGGCCTATCAGTTGTCAGAGGGTATGGCGCGCGTGCAGGAAAATAGCCGGTTCGCGATGGATACCCTGCAGCGCGAACTGCGGATGGCCGGCCATTTCGGTTGCGTCAACGACCAGTCGCACGATCTTTCCGGATCGCTGCACAGCACTTTGACTGCCAGCGCGCATCCAACCCTGGACTTCGGCCGTTCCATCCAGGGCTATGAAGCTGTCGGGACCGCGCCCGGCAAAGATGTCACGATCAGCGCAGATCCGCCGACGGGCGGCGTGGACTACCTCCCCGTGCTGCCGAAGGAGATCGCTGATGCCCTGCCGAACCGGGTCAACGGTAGCGATATCGTGGCAATGCGCTACCTGATGCCCGACGGTGTTCCGGTAACCCTGATCGGCGGCACCGCGTCCAAGCCGATCTTCAGTTTCGACGCCAAGCGCGTAGCGGTGCTCAACAGTGGTGTCAGCAATCCGGGATTGTTCGGTGTCGCAGATTGCATTTCCGCGACCACGTTCCAGGCCAATGCAGTGAATGCCGCTGCCGGTACCGTGACCTTTGACACCGCGCCGAACAACACCGGCACTTTCAGCAGCGTCTATACCGAAGGGCAGACCATGTTGCATCGCGCCGAAAGCGTGGTGTTCTACGTCGGTAAAGATGCCGACAGGGAGCAGACCTCGCTGTAC
Organism: Stenotrophomonas sp. GD03819; assembly: GCF_029841665.1. Classification (NCBI taxonomy): domain Bacteria; kingdom Pseudomonadati; phylum Pseudomonadota; class Gammaproteobacteria; order Lysobacterales; family Lysobacteraceae; genus Stenotrophomonas; species Stenotrophomonas sp. GD03819. The sequence goes on along the minus strand of NZ_JAOCEW010000013.1, from coordinate 52,499 downwards.
CGCGTCCGCTTCGGTGCTGCTCCCAATGGTGCATTCACTGCCAGCGCGCCCGAAGCGCTGGTCGAGGGTGTGGCCAACATGCAGCTGCTGTACGGGCAGGATCGCGGCCTGACGCGGACCGCACCAACCGGTTTCATCGACCGCCAAGGCACCGCTGATGACGTGGAGAAGTCATTGACCGATACCGCGCAGGCCTGGCGGCGTGTGGGTGCCGTGCAACTGGGTCTGGTCATGTCCAGCCCCGACCCGGCCGCAGCTACCCAGGCCAAGGACGGGGCGGCACTCACTGCGCTGGGGGTGACCTTTGCCGCGCCCAGTGATGGGCGCATGCGCTCCACCTACCAGACGACCATCGCAATCCGTAACCGCCTGTTTGGCAACTGAGGCATCCCATGGCTCTACGCGCGCCCCGCTGGCAACCTCCTCGCACTCAACGGGGTGCGGTGCTCTACGTTGCCCTGATCATGCTCATCCTGCTGGCTCTGATCGGCATCGCAGGCATGCAGGTAACAGGCATGCAGGAGCGCATGGCGGCCAATTATCTACGGACCAACCTGGCGTTCCAGAACGCTGAGCAGAATGCCCGTCAGGTTGAGGACACCATTGCCACCACCATCGAAGGTGGTGGGTTGTACGCTGCGGCGCAGGAGGCCTGCAGCCCAACCTACGACCCACTGACCTGGGCTAATGGAGTTTCCGCCAATTCGGCGCAGTACACCCGTCGGATCGACAAGTGCTTCCCATCCTCCAGCCGTCGCGTGGGTGCGAAGTTGAACGAAGACACCGGCAACATCTATCAGGTCACTGCCCTGTCCAGTGATGCCACCACCAACGCTTCGGCCAGCGCCGTCATCGATACGGTTTTCATTCCATGAACACTCCGCGCCGTTTCCTCCGCCTCACTCCGTCCCAGTGGTTGCGATGGGGTACCGCTGGTGCTGTCGTCGCTGCTGTCGCCGCGCTGGTGATCCCGCTACGTGCGGCCATTGGTGACTTCGATATCGCCCAGGAGCCGCTGTACAGCAAGCAGAGCCAGCCACCGCTGATGATGATGGTGATGTCGCGTGACGAACAGCTGTTCAACAAGGCATACAGCGACTACACCGACATCGGTGGCGGTCCTGATGGCAGTGAGGACGGCATCCTCGATACGACCTATCTGGATGCATTCGAGTACGGCGGCTACTTCGACTCCAAACTCTGCTACTCGGTGACAGGAACTGGAGCCAACGCACTGTTCAAGGCTGCCGCGAAGGGCGGTGGCAATAACGGTCACAGCTGCACGGGCCAGTGGTCCGGCAACTTCCTCAACTGGGTCACCATGAGCAGGCTGGACGTCATGCGTAGCGTGCTTTACGGTGGACTGCGCACAACAGACAGCCTGACCCAGACCATCATCGAGCGCGCGCGGATTCCCAATGATCTGCACGCTTGGGTGAAGGTGTATACCGGTTCAGACATCGGCAGCTTCGCACCGCTGACGGCGAACTCCACCGGCTGGTCATTCTGCAATGGCAACACATCTGCCACCAGCGGGTCGCTGATGCGGGTGGCCTCGGGCAACTGGTCCGAGTGGGCAGCGACGGCCAGTTATCAGTGCGGCGTCGGCCGTACCGATACCGACGGCAAGCGGGACGTGCCCGGATCGGCAGCGGACTATGCTGTGCGCCTGGATGTCTGCGCGGGAGGCACTGACGCCTTGCGCGAAAGCTACTGCCGCAAGTACACCAGTGGCAATACCGATCGTTACAAGCCGGCCGGCCTGCTGCAGACCTATGGTGAGAGCGGGCGCCTGCGTTTTGGCCTGATTTCCGGTACATATGCCAATCCGCGTGATGGTGGCGTATTGCGCCGGAACATCGGCAAGCTGGCCGGCAATGGTGACAGCTTCTGCGGCGCGGGTGACGAGATCGATCTCTCCACCGGACAGTTCTGCTACATGAAGTCCGGCGCGACCGCCAATGGCGAAGGGGTGATCAACACGATCTCCAACTTCAGCATCGACCAGTGGAACTGGAAGGATAACTGGACCGACTGCAACCAGTACGGCATTCTTAATCGTGTAGGCACCGATAAATCCAAGATTCTCAACAACCCCGGCTCAGGCAGCCAGAAGTGCAGCGCCTGGGGCAATCCGCTGGCGGAGATGTATGCAGAAGCCCTGCGCTATGTGACGGGTGGAAGCAAGGTTTACAGTGATTCTGGTGATCTCCCTACGCTGCCAACCGGCATTGCCTGGGTCGACCCCTATCGGGACCCGGCCAAGGGCGGCAACTCCTATTGCGCTACCTGCAACATTCTGGTCATGTCATCTGGTCTGCCGTCGTTCGACAGCGACAACATTGGTACGTTGCCCGCTTCGATCAACGCGACTACCGCGACCAACGATATCGGAACCGCTGAGGGCATCGCCGGTAAAAGCTGGATGATCGGTCGCGTGGGTGCGACCCCGAGTCCGAGCGGCACTCCGCTCAATACCCACGAAGATATCTGCCAGGGGCGTACCGTCGACAATCTCAGCCTGGCGCGTGGCATCTGTCCCGACATTCCTTCGATGGAGGGTAGCTATCTGGTGGCAGGCATGGCCAAGGCTGCAGCGGCTACCGATCTGCGCCCAGGCGTACAGAGCAAGCCAGCCAGTTACAAGATCTCCGCCACCACCTATACCGTGGCGATGGCCGAGAACCTGCCGAAGTTCGAGATCAAGGTCGGCGGCAAGACCATCAGTCTGGCGCCGTTGTGCCAGGCCAACAACGACGGTTGGCTGGAAATCAAGGACGCCGGTTGGCGCAGCTGCTTCCTGGGTTCGGTTGGTGTTGGAGTAAAATCCGGTGTCAACAACAACAAGTACGGTCGGCCGTACGCGAATGACGCGAGTTCGGGCAGCTTCTCGCTGGTATGGGAGGACTCATTGTGGGGCAATGACCACGACAATGACGTTGTGGCGATGATGAGCTATTGCGTAGGGGCAGCCTGCAACACTGTGCCGCCGGGTGCCAATGACATGTGCTGGCGTGCTGATCCGACCCGCAGCGTGGTTGCCAATACCACCACCACCCTGTGCAACCGCGATCAGTCCAGCCGTGGTACCACCTTGCGCAGCACCGTGGCGGCCGACGAAGTGTTGATCCGAATCGAGAACCTGTCCGCCTTCGCCGGCAACGCAATGCTGACCGGCTATACCATTTCCGGCTCGAACGCCGCCGATACGGTGCAGCGTCTGACCCTGCGCAAGGGTGATTACCAACGGGGCACCAGCGGTCCTGCGCGCAATGGTTCCGTCATTACCCAGTCCGATGATTTCCCTAGTACGTGGGATCGGCCGGTGGTGATCAAGTACAAGGCCTCAAGTGGTGTGGCAGCCGGCCAGCTGGAAAGCCCGCTGTGGTACGCCGCCAAATACGGCGTGCCGGCTGGCAAGAAGTGGGACAGCAAGAAGCCCGGAGTACCCGACAACTATTTCCTGGCTCGCAATCCTTCCAAGCTGCGCCAGGCGCTGGATGACATCTTTGCCAGTGCTGCCGAGGGCGACGCGCCGGTCGGTGGCAGTGGCTCGGGTGCACGCATCACTACCGGCTCGTTCACGGTAGGCTCGCATTACAAGGTTACTGCCGGCTCAAATGACTGGACGGGTGACGTGGTGGGAACCCAGGTGTTGCCCAGCGGCGCCGATGGTGATGAATTGTGGCGTGCATCGAGCAGGATGGCGGGCGCCAACCGCAAGATCTTCATGGCGACATCCGCCAACATGCAGGACACCAAGGATGTGGTCACGCCTGTAGCTGCAGCTGCGTTCACGGCGTCCGCCATTCCAGGCAGCACCCGCGCGCAGAAGCTGGCGGTGATGGGCTTCAGCACCACCCCGACACCGATCCCGGCCTGGTTCGGTAGCACGACTGTCGACCAACTGGTCAACTATCTCAGCGGCAGCGCAGTGCCTGGGCTTCGGACCCGCACCTCGCCTCTGGGTGACATCATCAACTCCACTACTGAAATCGTGTCCAACCGCGATGATTTTGGCTATGGGGGCTGGACGGCGCAGAGCGTTGCGTGGAAGCAGACGCTCGGCAGTGCCTACAAGACCTTCCTGAATGCAAAGCGTGCGGCCAATGGACCACCAACCATGGTTTATGTCGGTGCCAACGACGGCATGCTGCACGGCTTCAATGCCAGCACCACAGCGGCGGCGGGCAGGGAGGAGTTTGCTTTCATTCCGTCCACATCACTGCAGCACATTGCCGAACTGGCGAACCCGAAGTATGGCCACCGCTACTATGTGGACGGTCCGGTGACATCTTCGGATGTCTATTACGGTGATTCCTGGCATACCGTGGTGGCGGCGACCACCGGCGCCGGTGGCGCGAGCAAGGCGCCGAATGCGGCAAGCGTCGGCAATGGCTCGGTATTCGCTCTGGATGTCAGCGATCCGAGCGGGTTCGACGCCAGCAAGGTGCTGTGGGAAGTATCCGGCAAGAACGAATCAGATCTTGGTTTCGTGCTTGGCAAGCCAGCGATCGTTCCGTTGACCAGCGCCACCAGTGGTGGAGCACCGCGTTTTGTCGCGCTGTTCGGCAACGGTGTGAACTCGTCAGGTGGCAAGGCTGTGCTGTACGTGGTCGATATCCAGACCGGCAAGGTGCTCAAGCGCTTGAGTCCGGCTGATTCCAAGTACGTGGGCCGCAATGGCCTTATGAACATCGTGCCGGTGGCGCTGAAGAATGCGGATGGGGTGACCGATACAGTGTATGGCGGCGACATGAAGGGCAATCTGTGGAAGTTCGATCTGTCCAGCAATGATCCGGCCAACTGGAACGTGGCCTATAGCGGAGCACCACTGTTCACTGCGACCCGCAACAACGTGGCGCAGCCCATCACCGGAAGCATCGAAGTCAGCAGCGGTCCGGCCGGCGGCATCAGTTTGTTCTTCGGTACCGGGCAGTACTTCGCGGCCGACGACAACACCGTCAATGCGAATACCGGCGTGCAGACGCTGTATGGCGTATGGGACGATCTGAAAACACCGATCGCCGACCGCACCAGCCTGGTCCAGCAGAGCGTCTTGGTTGGCACCGACAGCAATGGCTATGAGACCCGCGACATTACCTCCAATCCGGTCAGCTATACGAACAAGCGTGGCTGGTACGTAGACCTGACCGTCGATTCAATCGTTGATGGCGAGCGTTTCATTGCAACGCCGACGATTCAGAGTGGCCGTGTGTTCTTCCTGACCTATGTTCCCGGGAGCGCCATCTGTGGCAGCGGGGGGGTCAACTGGCGCTACGGTGTGTACCTGCTGACCGGCGGGGGAGGCATGTCTGGCCTCAGCGACAAGCCCGGCGGTGATTCGATCTGCACCGGCAATTGTGGCGGAATCAAGCTGACCAAGGGGGGCAAGGGCAGCCAGGGCGGACCGATTACCAACAACAGTGTGTTTGTCCCCAAACTGACACCCTGCGACCCCAGCAAGACCAAGTGCAAGGTGGATGAGTTGCTGGAACCATGCACCTATATGCTTGGTACCCAGGGGGCTGATGGCATGTATCTGCCACGGCCCTGTGGGCGCCAGTCATGGCGGCAGATTCGATGAACTGTTTGCAATCCGGGAAGCCTATGCGCATGAAATCACCATTTCGTACCGTCCGTGGTTTCACTCTGATCGAGCTGATGATCACCGTTGCCGTAGTTGCGATTCTTGCCGCTGTTGCCATGCCGGCTTACACCGAGCACGTGCGCAAGGCCCGGCGCGCCCAGGCCAAGGCCGATCTGGTGGAACTGGCGCAGGTGCTGGAACGCAATCACACCACTCAGAACACCTACGCCGGTTTGACTCTGCCGTTCACCAGCTCGCCGCGTAACGGCACCTCGTTCTATGCGCTGTCCTTGAACGGTGATGCGACTGCGGCCACGTTCGAGTTGCAGGCGGTACCGGAGAATGGTCAGGAAGATGACAAATGCGGGACACTGACCCTGGATCAGGCCGGACGAAAGACGCCGAATGCCAGCGAGGGCCCCGGATGCTGGTGAAGGGCAGGCCGTTTCGCCACATCGCATAAAAGGCTTGCACTCCCCTGCAAACGCTGGCTAAAATGCGCACCCCGCCCGAATAGCTCAGCCGGTTAGAGCACTTGACTGTTAATCAGGGGGTCGTTGGTTCGAGTCCAACTTCGGGCGCCAGATTCGAAAAAGCCGCGAGAAATCGCGGTTTTTTTCGTTTCCGCGATGGCATTTCAGTTTTCAGCAGGGGATCGGCCTGCGCGGGCGCTGGCTCCTGACCCGCCCGGGGACGCTGATGATGACGCGGCTGTGCTCCTGTCCATTCATGCACAGCACGATGGACTGGTTGGTGCCGGCATTGCGGCCGTCGGGCCGGAACCGGATGTCGGGCCGATGATCGCTGGTGCGCAGGTCGACATGACGCCGGCGTGCCCTGTGCACGCGGAGTTCCCTTGCGGCGCCGGTCGCGCTGTTGGCCGGTTCGACCTGCACCCGCCAGCCCTGGCTCCATGCCTGGTCACATCTCATGCCATCCGACGAACCGCAGACCGTCACACGGCGGCGTTCGGTGATGGCGGCGTTGCGTGCCATCGACAGGCTGGCGACCAGTTCGGCGCGCAGCGTTTCCGCCTGGAAGTGCCGCAGCGTGCGTTGCCAGGGACCCCACGCCAAAGCCAGCAGGACCGACAGCACCATGACAGCGATCAGCAGCTCGATCAGATGGAGGCCGCGGTGGAGCCGGGCAGGGCGAAGATGAAGGGACATGCCTCCAGCCTCGTTCCGTGCTCGCGCATTCACCATCGGCCAACGCCGCGGCTGCCTGCCCGGAAACCCCTCAGCCGGCCGTCACCGCTTGCCCCGTATACTCACCCTTCCCGGGAACTGGCAACACCATGAGCGACCGTTTTGAACTCGTCTCGCCGTATTCGCCGGCGGGCGACCAGCCTGATGCCATCGCAAAGCTGACCAGCAACTTCGAAGCGGGCATCGCCAAGCAGACCCTGCTGGGCGTCACCGGCTCGGGCAAGACCTACACCATCGCCAACGTCATCCAGAACGTGCAGAAGCCGACGCTGATCATGGCGCCGAACAAGACGCTGGCGGCGCAGCTGTATGGCGAGTTCAAGGCGTTCTTCCCGCACAACGCGGTGGAGTATTTCGTCAGCTATTACGACTACTACCAGCCGGAAGCCTACGTGCCGTCGTCGGACACCTTCATCGAGAAGGACAGTTCGATCAACGAGCACATCGAGCAGATGCGACTGGCGGCGACCAAGACCCTGCTGTCGCGCCCGGACGCGATCGTGGTGGCGACGGTATCGGCGATCTACGGCCTGGGCGCGCCGGAAGACTACCTGTCGTTGCGCCTGATCCTGTCCAAGGGCGAGCGCATCGACCAGCGCGACCTGATCAACCACCTCACCCAGCTGCAGTACACGCGCAACGAGTACGAGCTGCAGCGCGGTACGTTCCGCGTGCGTGGTGAAGTGATCGACGTGTTCCCAGCCGAGTCGGACAGCGAAGCGCTGCGTCTGGAACTGTTCGATGGCGAGGTCGAGAAGATCACCCTGTTCGACCCGCTCACCGGCGAGACGCTGCGCAACATGCAGCGCTTCACGGTCTACCCGAAGACCCACTACGCCACCACGCGCGAGCGTGTGCTGGCAGCGATCGAGACGATCAAGGTCGAGTTGAAGGAGCGGCTGGAGCAGCTGTACGCGCAGAACAAGCTGGTCGAAGCGCAGCGCCTGGCGCAGCGCACCCAGTTCGACCTGGAAATGATGGCCGAAGTCGGCTTCTGCAACGGCATCGAGAACTATTCCCGGCACCTGACCGGCAAGAATGCCGGCGAACCGCCGCCGACCCTGTTCGACTACCTGCCGGCCGACGCGCTGCTGGTGATCGACGAATCCCACGTGACCATTCCGCAGATCGGTGCCATGTTCAAGGGCGACCGTTCGCGCAAGGAGACGCTGGTCGAATTCGGGTTCCGGCTGCCCTCGGCGCTGGACAACCGGCCGCTGCGCTTCGAGGAGTGGGAGGAGCGCTGCCCGCGCAGCATCTATGTGTCGGCCACGCCGGGCCCCTACGAGTACCGCGAGGCCGGTGACGAGATCACCGAGCTGGTCGTACGTCCCACCGGCCTGATCGACCCGGTGGTGGAGATCCGCCCGGTGGGGACCCAGGTCGACGACCTGATGAGCGAAGCCAACGCGCGCATCAAGGCCGGTGACCGGGTGCTGGTCACGACGCTGACCAAGCGCATGGCCGAGAACCTCACCGAGTACCTGACCGAGCACGGGATACGCGTGCGCTACCTGCACTCGGACGTGGACACGGTCGAGCGCGTGGAGATCATCCGCGACCTGCGCCTGGGCAAGTTCGACGTGCTGGTGGGCATCAATCTACTGCGCGAAGGCCTGGACATGCCGGAAGTGTCGCTGGTGGCGATCCTGGATGCCGACAAGGAGGGCTTCCTGCGCTCGACCGGCTCGCTGATCCAGACCATCGGCCGTGCCGCGCGCAACGTGCGCGGCAAGGCGATCCTGTATGCGGACAAGATCACCCGTTCGATGCAGGCCGCGATCGATGAGACCGACCGTCGTCGCGCCAAACAGGTCGAGTACAACGAGGAACACGGCATCGTGCCGCGCTCGGTGGCGCGCCCGATCGTCGACGTGCTGGAAGGGGCGCGTTCGGACGCCGCCGAGAAGGAAGCAAAGAAGGGCAAGGGCAAAGGCAGGCCCGGCGTTGCCGAGGAGGGGAGTGACTATCGATCGCTCAGCCCGGCCCAGCTGGCGTCCCGTCTCAAGGCACTGGAACAGCAGATGTACCAGCACGCCAAGAACCTGGAGTTCGAGGATGCCGCCCGCGTGCGTGACCAGATCCGGCAGCTGAAGGAAGCGAGTCTGGGCTGAACGCGGCAGTGCAGCATCTTCTTCACAAAAGTGTTGCGCTTCACGGCCGGCATCCGTAATATACGCGGCCTGCACCGACGCAATCGCGGACGTTCAGAAGCAAAAACGGGCGGTTAGCTCAGCGGTAGAGCACTACCTTGACATGGTAGGGGTCACAGGTTCGAACCCTGTACCGCCCACCACGAAGTCTCCGGAAGGGGGCTGTCGTGAACAGCAAAGCCCGGCCCTGGCGCCGGGTTTTTACGTAGCAAGGCCAGCTTTCGGGCGGCAAGAACAAGATGGGCGGTTAGCTCAGCGGTAGAGCACTACCTTGACATGGTAGGGGTCACAGGTTCGAACCCTGTACCGCCCACCACCTGGCTCCCGGCATTGCCGGTGCAGCGGTGGATCACGATGGAAGCCGGCCCTGGGCCGGCTTTTTTCGTTTTAGGCATCGACCATGGTTCCACATGGTCAGCGTTGCACGGCCAGGTCTTCGACGCTGATCATCCGTTGCAACTTCCAGTGGCCGTCCACGCGCTCCCAGAGCTGGGCAACGCGAACCGTCGCACCACGCGTGGGCTGGGCATCGGCGGGTTCGCGTTGCACGGGCTGGTTGGCCAGCCTCAGGACCCGGTCCTGGCGCAGCCGGTAAAGCAGCAGGGAGGGCGAACCGCAATCCTGTCGTACGGCTTCCGGCCGCTGGGTTTCGGCAATCAGGATCTGGCTGCGAAGGGCCTCTTCAGTGGGCTCGTTGCCAGCGCCGAACAGGCTGGAGAGCAGCAGCATCAGGGCAAGCATCGGCATGGCACGGTGCTCCAGCGGGAAAGTGCACGCAGGCTGGCATGACATGTGGGGTGCTGCAGCCGGTCTGCGACGAAGGCCGGAATTGAGCCGCCAAAGACGGCCGGGGGGCGATGAATCCGGGCCGTGCAGGCGTAGACTTCGGTCTACCGCGCGCCGTCACTGCAAGGAGCTGCCGCATGAGCGATCACGTTCCGGTTTCCCGGCCCAATCCCATCCTCGAGCTGCTGTTCGGCGGCAACATGCTGGAGGGTACCTTCAAGGCGGTGATCTGGGTGGCCCTGCTGGCGGCCGTGCTGGCGTGGACCACATTCCGCTGAGTCTTCCCGCTGCCCTGCAGCGCCGGCAGCGTTGCTGGCCTGCGCTCAGGCGCTGAAGGCCTGGCGCAGACTGCGCAGGGTGGCCTGGCGATGTTCCTTTGCGGTTGCTTCGCCCATCTCAAGTTCCTGCAGGCGCAATCCCACCAGCATCATCGACAACGCATAGCCGCGTGCCGCATCGGCAGCACGCGAAAGGCCAAGTGCGCGGCGCGTCAACGCGTTCACGTGTTCCAGGTCCGGCAGCAGCCCCAGGTAGGCGCGCTCGGCGCTGTCCAGGTCCGGGGCACGCAGGATCGCGTGCGCTTCAGCAGCAGGGGAGACGGAGGCCATGGGGGGTCCTTGTCCGTTGCGGGCGCTCGATCAGAACGAGCGCATCAGGGAAATGAAGGCCGACGTCTGCGTGCCGCGACGGGCCATCGGGCTGTCCTCTACGGCATCGCCGAACCACTGGTTGGCGACGACGCCGGTCGCGCGCCACTTCGTGCCCAGGGGCGTGCTGACCGCGATCTGCAGGTTCGGTGATGTCGCGCTGCCCGGGTTGTACGCGGCAAGTCCCGAGCGCAGCGCTTCTTCGTCGGTGATGCCGTAGTAGTAGTCGAGCAGGCGCGCACTGGAGTGCACCACGCCGACCTTGGGCACCCAGGTGAAGCGACCGGCCTGGATCGGATAGCTGTAGTGCAGGCGCGATTCCATGCCACCTCCGTGGCCCGTGACCTCGCGCATCACGCTGGCCTCGACGATGCCCCAGTCGGCGCTGTATTCACCATTGATGCCGGCCATGGCGGACATCTGCCGGCTGTGCAGGCGACGCAGCTGAGGATCGTTCACGTCGTCGGTCTTGAAGCGCAGCGTGTAGGGCGTGACCGCCGCCGACAGGCGCAGGCCTTCGCGCTTGTACAGGTACATGCCCAGCGAGCCCGGGCTGGCGAAGAAGCGCTCGCCCTGCCAGGCAATGGACGGTACGACCAGCGGCTTGACGTCGTAGTGGGCGTAGGCCCCTGAGGTCGCGCCGGCACTGATACCGGCCTGCACCCCCGGGTTCCGGTCGGCGGCGTGGGTGATCAACGGGAGGCCGATGGCAGCGGAGAACAGCAACGGGCGCAGCAGGGTCGGGGACAGCGACGGCATCGATCAGCCACTTTGCGGGGGATGGCTGTGCATGGTGCGGCCACAACATTGTCAGAACATTGCGCCTTGGCATTCGGCACGCGAAGGCGCCCAAAGCCGGCGCCAGGCACTATGATCGGCACCGTTTCCGGTAGCCGAGCCCCTGATGCGCATCCTCCTGGTCGAAGACGATCCCGATCTGTCCCGTGCCCTGCAATCGGGCCTGGAGCGGCAGGGCGTGGTCGCCGACGTGGTCGGCAGCCTGGCCGAAGCCGCGATCGCGCTGCGCGAGCCGGTGCACCAGCTGATGCTGCTCGACCGCCAGCTTCCCGATGGTGATGGCGTGGCTTTCGTCGCCACCGCGCGCGCGCTGCGCCCGAACCTGGCGGTGATCATGCTGACCGCCAAGGGCACGCTGTCGGACAAGGTCGAGGGCCTGGATGTCGGTGCCGATGACTACCTGGTGAAGCCGGTGGCGATCGAGGAACTGATGGCGCGGATCCGTGCGGTCTCGCGCCGGCCCTCGGCAATGGTGACGCCAAGCCTGCATCTGGGCCGGCTGGAATTCGACTTCGAATCGCTGCAGGCGCAGGTGGAGGGCCAGCTGCTGGCGCTGCCCCGGCGCCAGGTACTGGTGCTGCAGGCGCTGGCGATGCGCCAGGGGCGCACGGTCACCCGCAGTGCACTGGAGGCGGCGGTGTACGGTTTTGATGATGAGATCCAGTCCAATGCGCTCGATGCGCACATTTCCAAGCTGCGCAAGGCGTTGCAGCAGGCCGGGGCCGGTGTGGAGATCCACGTGATCCGCGGCGTCGGCTATCTGCTGGCGGAGGCCTGAGATGGCGCGTCCGACACGTCCGATCCGTTCCATCACGTTGGGGTTGGCCTGGCGGTTGTTCCTGGCGCAGGCCTTCACCGTGCTGTTCGCAGTTGTTGCGCTGATCCTGACCTGGGGCGACAAGGACACCTGGGGCATGGACATGTTCATGGCCGAGGCGGTGGCCAAGGCGGTGCACAGCGATGGTGGCCGCCTGGTGCTGGACCAGGCACGCTGGGAAAAGCTCGATGCCAGTGCCGGCGGCAACCTCTGGTTCGCGGCAGTCGACGACAAGGGGGTCTGGTTGGAGCGCGGCACGATTCCGGCGATCCACGCGCCGCTGCTGGCGCGGTTGCCGACGCTGGGCGCGACCGAACTCGGTTCGCTGGTGCCGCCCTACCTGGATGTGGCGCGGGTGATGATCCGCAACGAGGACGGGCGGCGCATCACGGTGATGGTGGGCGGGGCACCGAAGGGCGGGCTGCTGGACGGCGCGCTGATGGTGCTGCGCCTGATCGGCCTGTGGTTCTTCCTGCCGCTGATCGTGGTCACGCTGCTGGTGATGCCGACCGTGATCCACCGCGCGATGCGTGGCGTGCGCCGCTCCGCGCAACAGGCCAAGGAGCTGGATATCGGCCAGCCGGGTGCGCGGCTGGATGCGCAGCTGGTGTCGACCGAGGTCGCGCCGTTGGTCGAAGCCTTCAACGACGCGATCGACAAGGTGCAGCAGGGCTATGCAGCGCGTGACAAGTTCCTTGCCGATGCCGCGCACGAGCTGCGTGTGCCGATTGCAGTGGTGCAGGCGCGCCTGTCGCAGCTGCCGCAGGGCGAGCTGAAGTCGCAGCTGCTGACCGACGTGGCGCGGCTCGGCAACGTCGCCGAGCACCTGCTTGACCTGCAGCGACTTGATCGCAATGTCGGCGCACTGCAGCGGCTGGATCTGGCGCTGCTGGTGCGTGAAGCGGCCGCCGATCTGGCGCCGCTGGTGGTCGGTGCCGGCTACGGCTTCGAAGTGGATGCACCTGAGATGCCGGTGTGGATCCACGGCGACAGCCTGGCGCTGGGCCGGGTGATCGCCAACCTGGTGCACAACGCCATCGTCCACGGCGGTGGACGCGGCACCATCTGCGTGCGCCTGGATGCACGTGGCCTGCTGGAAGTCAGCGATCAGGGCGCCGGTATTCCGGTGAGCGATCGTGAAGCGATCTTCGAGCCGTTCCATCGCCTGCGCGCGGCGGGCAGTGGTAGTGGCCTGGGCCTGCATCTGGTGAAGGAAATCGTGCAGCACCACGGCGGCTCGGTCAGTGTCGGCGAGGCCGCCGGCGGTGGTGCCAGCTTCCGGGTCAACTTCCACCGCGGCACCGTCCGGCGCTGACAGCCACGCAGGGAAAATCCCGATAGGCAACCTGTCGCGCCCGGCGGCAGGCTGCTGGAATGGTTTCCGAACGTTCCGCGCCGGCCCTGTTCGGCCCCGGCTGCGCCGCCGGCCTGGTGCTGGGCGCGCTGGCCTGCGTGCAGATGCCGGCGTTGCTGCCGCTGTGGCTGAGCGTGCCGATGGCGGTTGCAGGCGGCGCGGGCTGGCTGCTGCGCTGGCGAGGCCGCACCTGGGCTGCAGTCATGCACGGCCTGGCATGGGCAACAGTGCACGGGCAGTGGGCCCTGCACGACCAGCTTCCACCCGACGCGCCGCCGCAGGATGTGCAGGTGCGCGGGCGGGTGGCCGATCTTCCGCAGAGAGGCCCCGGTTACACGCGTTTCGTGCTGCACGTGGAGGAGGCCGATACGCTGCCAGTGCTGCGCGGCAAGCGCCTGCAGGTCACCTGGAACGACCCGTGGCGCGGATCGTCAGCGCACGAGGCCGGCGGGCGCCATGCGGTTCGTGCCGGGGCGCATTGGCAGTTGTCGCTGCGCGTGCGTGCGCCACGCTCGCGGATCAATCCCGGCGGCTTCGATGGCGAACGCCATGCATTGCTGCGTGGTATCTCCGGCAATGGCACGGTGCGCGACCCGGGCGCTGCCCGTGAGCAGGCGCCTGCGCAGGGCCTGCCGGCCTGGCGCGAGCGCAGCAGTGATGCCATCGCCACGCAGGTGGCACATCCTGCCGCGCGGTTCGTGCAGGCCTTGGCCCTGGGCGACACCCGCGGCCTGTCCGATGCCGACTGGGAACACCTGCGCGCGCTGGGCCTGACCCATCTGGTCGCCATTTCCGGGTTTCACGTGGGCGTGGTGGCGGGTTTCGGCGTGCTGCTGTGCCGCGTGTCGTGGTGGCTGTGCCCAGTGCTGGGACGGTACTGGCCACGGCCGCAGGCGGCGGCATGGGGCGCGGCGCTGGCCGCAGCCGCCTATGCCGTGGCAGCCGGCGGCGCGCTGCCAACGGTCCGTGCGGCGCTGATGATCGGGCTGGTGGCACTGGCCCGTGCCGGACGTCGCCCGGTGGGTGCGGGGCAGGGGCTGGCCCTGGCCGCGATGGTGATGCTGCTGCCGGCGCCGCTGTCGGTGCTGTCGGCCGGCTTCTGGCTCAGCTTTGGCGGCGTGCTGTGGCTGCTGTGGTGCCTGCCGCGAACCGGGCCGGAGGGCGCCGGTGGGGGCCTGCGTGGCTTCCTGGCCGCGCAGGGCGTGGCCAGCCTCGGCCTGTTGCCGCTGTGCGTGGCCCTGTTCGGCGGCACCGCGCGCTTGGGGCCGCTGGTCAATCTGCCGATCATTCCGTGGTGGACCCTGCTGGTGGTGCCGTTGTCGTTGCTGGGTACCGCGCTGCAGGTGCTGCACGACGGTGCCGGGCGCTGGGCCTGGCGTGCCGCGGCCTGGCTGTTCGAGCTGAGCTGGCAGGCGCTGCAGCCACTGGCGCTGCACCCGCAGGCGATGTGGTGGTTGGCTGAGGCGCCGCGCTGGGCGGTATCGGCGGCACTGGCCGGGGTGTTCTGGTGGCTGCTGCCACGCGGCGCCGGCGGTGGCCTGGCGGGCCTGCTGCTGTGCCTGCCGCTGCTGTGGCCCGCCCGGCATGCACCGGCCGAAGGAGAACTGGAGCTGCTGGTGCATGACGTAGGGCAGGGCACTGCGGTGCTGGTGCGTACGGCGCGGCACGCGCTCTGGTACGACGTGGGGCCGCCGACCGGCGGCGAAGGCAACGAACGGATTCTGGTCCCGGCCCTGCGCGCGCTCGGCCAGGGGCCGCCCCGGCAGGTGATGCTCAGCCACGACCATCTTGATCACACCGGCAGCCTGTCCAGCCTGCGACGGCAGCTGCCCGGACTGCAGCTGCTGGCGTCACCGGGCAGCACCATCGCTGGCGCCACGCCCTGCCAGCAGGGGCTGCGCTGGCAGTGGGACGGGGTAGATTTCCAGGTCCTGCACCCGGCGCCTGGCAGCCGTCAGGCCGAAAACGAGGACAGCTGCGTGCTGCGCATCGCCAGCCGCCACGGCGCGGTCCTGCTGCCGGGTGACATCGGCCGGCCGGCCGAGCGGACGCTGCTGGAGGCGTCTCCGGCAGCGCTGAAGGCGGATGTGGTGCTGGTGCCCCACCATGGCAGCGGCGGCAGCTCCAGCGCGCCGTGGGTCGAGGCTGTGGCGCCACGGCTGGCGGTGGTCTCGGCCGGGCACCGCAACCGCTTCGGGCACCCTCGCCAGGACGTGGTCCAGCGCTGGCAGGCGCAAGGGGCCGAGGTACTGGCCACGGCCGATTCCGGGGCGATCCGCATATGGCTTGGCGCACAAGGGCTGCAGCTGCGTGAACAGCGCATCCACGCATCCCGCTGGTGGGATGCCGCTGGGCGGGCGCGGTCGGCTGCTATCCTATCGCCGATCGAACAAGCGGCCGTTGGGCCGGAGGGTTGAAACGTGTGGGAACTGGTCAAGGCCGGTGGCTGGCCGATGGTGCCGCTGCTGCTGTTGGGCGTACTGGCTTTGGCGATCATCCTGGAGCGTTTCTGGTCCCTGCGGCGTACTGAAGTGCTGCCGCCCGGCCTCGGCCAGGAAGTGCGCAACTGGGCGGCACGCGGCAAGCTCGACCCGGCCCACCTGCAGACCCTGCGCGCGAACTCGCCGCTGGGCGCGCTGCTGGCTGCCGCACTGGAAGCCCGCAACCGCCCGCGCGACCAGATCCGCGAGCGCATCGAAGACACCGGCCGCCACCTGGTGCACCGCATGGAGCGTTTCCTCAACGCGCTGGGCACCATCGCTTCGGCCGGACCGCTGCTGGGGCTGCTGGGCACGGTGATCGGCATGATCCAGATGTTCCTGGGCATCCTCGACCACGGCGTGGGTGATGTGAACCAGCTGGCCGGTGGTATCGGCAAGGCGCTGGTGTGCACCGCCACCGGCATGATCGTCGCCATTCCGGCGCTGATGTTCCACCGCTACTTCAAGGGCCGCATCCACGGTTACGTGGTGGAGATGGAGCAGGAAGCCAGCGCGCTGCTGGATACGCTGGATGGCCGACCCGGGGTGATGAACCCTGCTGCTGCCACGCGCCCGGCCGGCGCGGCGACGGCGAAGGCCTGATCGATGCGTATCGGCAACGACCGATCCCAGGATGAGCCGCATATCGACCTGGTGCCACTGATCGACGTCATCCTGGTGTTGATCATCTTCTTCGTGGTCACCACCACCTTCGACGCGCGCTCGACACTCCAGGTGGAGCTGCCCACGGCCAGCCAGCAGCCCAGCAATGAGCCACCGCGCTCGTTGAGCGTGCTGATCAACGCCGAAGGCCGCTACTTCATCAATGACCAGGAAGTGCTGCGCAACGACGTCGAGTCGGTCAAGCAGACCATCGCGGCCGTTGCCGGCAGCGACCGCACCCAGCCGGTGCTGTTGCGTGCCGATGCCCGCACGCCCTATCAGGCCGTGGTGACCGCGCAGGATGCGCTCGGTCAGCTCGGCTTCCGCCGTATTGCCATTGCAACAGCACCCGAGGTGCGTCCATGAGTTCCAAACACGCGCCGGTGTGGCCGATCTACAAACGTCTGCTGGGATACACCCGTGCCTACTGGGGCATGATGGTCGCCGCTGTCATCGCCATGGCGGTGGAGTCGGTGGCCGGCTACCACTTCACCAAGCTGATGGAGCCGCTGGTCAACCGCGGCTTCGTCAATCCCGAACCGAAAATGGCGGTGATCCTGCCGCTGACCATCCTTGGTTTGTTCCTGATGCGCAGCGCCGCCACCTGGGTGAGCGACTACGCGCTGGCCAAGACCGGTCGCAGCGTGGTGCGTGACCTGCGTGAACAGGTGCTGGCCAAGTACCTGCACCTGCCGTCCTCGCATTTCGATACCGAATCGACGCCGGTGATGGTCAGCCGCCTGAACTTCGATACCGAGCAGGTCACCCAGGCCAGTGCCGATGCGCTCAAGACCGTGGTTGCCGACACCCTGACCATCATCGCCATGCTGGCGGTGATGCTGCAGATGAGCGTCAAGGTGACCGTGGCCATGCTGGTGGTGGTGCCGATGATCGGCGTGATCGTGTCCTACGTCGGTAAGCGCTACCGGCGCATCAGCCGCGGCATCCAGGACGGCATGGGCACGATGGCGCAGACTGCCGAGCAGTCGCTGGCGGCCCAGCAGGAAGTGAAGGTGCACGGCACGCAGCAGCACGAAATGTCGCGCTACTCGCGCCTGGCCAACCGCATGCTGGCGCTGAACATGAAGGTGGAAATCACCCGTGCCGGTGCCTCCAGCGTGGTCCAGTTCCTGGCCGCGCTGGCGCTGGCGGTGATCGTCTGGGTGTCGACCCGCGAAGCACTGGCGGGCCGCCTCAATGCCGGCCAGTTCATGGGCCTGATGATCTCGATGACGGCGATCATCCCGTCGCTGCGCCGCCTGACCAGCGTGCAGTCCTCGATCTCCCGCGGTGTGTCCGCCGCCGAGCGCCTGTTCGACATCCTCGACATGCCGGTCGAGCGCGACGATGGCCGCAACACGGTGCAGCGCGTGCGTGGCGAACTGGCCTTCGAGCACGTCATGCTGCGTTACCGCGAAGACAGTGGCATCGCCCTGGACGACATCAGCTTCGTGGCCAAGCCGGGTACGGTCACCGCCATCGTCGGTCGGTCCGGCAGTGGCAAGACCAGCCTGATCCGGCTGGTGCCGCGCTTCTACGAACCCAGCGGCGGGCGCATCACCCTCGATGGGGTGGCGCTGGATGACTATCCGCTGGCCGACCTGCGTCGCCAGGTGGCGATGGTCGGGCAGAAGGTCATGCTGTTCGATGACACCATTGGCGCCAACATCGCCTATGGCATGGACGCGACCGATGAACAGATCCGAGCGGCGGCCGAAGCCGCAAACGCCTGGGAGTTCATCGCGCGCATGCCGCAGCAGCTGCAGACCCCGGTGGGCGAGAACGGCGCGCTGCTGTCCGGCGGCCAGCGCCAGCGCCTGGCGATCGCCCGCGCGATCCTGCGCGACGCGCCGATCCTGATCCTCGATGAAGCCACCGCAGCGCTCGACAACGAATCGGAGCGCCTGGTGCAGGACGCGCTGCAGCGATTGATGCCCGAGCGCACCACGCTGGTCATCGCGCACCGCCTGTCGACCATCGAGCATGCAGACCAGGTGCTGGTGATGGACCACGGTCGCATCGTCGAGCGCGGTACCCACAAGGAGCTGCTCACCATGGGTGGCCTCTACCAGCATCTGCACAGCATGCAGTTCCGCGAAAGGCAGGACTGATGGCCGGCAAGGGTACCCAGACCCCGCCGTACTGGTACGACGGCAGCCCGGTTCCGTGGGCGATGCGCCTGCTGGCGCCGCTGTATGCCGGCGTCACCGCGCTGCGCCGGCGCGCCTATCGGCGTGGCTGGCGCAAGCGCTACACGCTGCCGGTGCCGGTCATCGTGGTTGGCAACATCACCGCCGGTGGGACTGGCAAGACGCCGCTGACCATCGCGCTGGTGGAGCGCCTGCGTGCCGCCGGCTGGAAGCCGGGCGTGGCCAGTCGTGGCTACGGCCGCGAAGATGCCGACAAACCGCTGTGGGTGAAGGCCGATACGCCGACTGCCAAGGGCGGTGACGAACCGGTGCTGATTGCCTGGAAGACAGGCGTGCCGGTGCGCGTGGACCGTGATCGCGTTGCTGCCGGCAAGGCGCTGATCGAGGCCGGCTGCGATGTGATCGTCTGCGACGACGGCCTGCAGCACTATCGGCTGGCGCGCGACATCGAGATCGAAGTGGTCGATGCGCAGCGTCGCTACGGCAATGGCCGGATGATTCCGGCCGGACCGCTGCGCGAGCCGGTCAGCCGCGCCAGCGAGTGCGATTTCCGCGTGGTGAATCTCGGCCAGGCCGATGAGGAATCTGCGGCCCAGGCCTGTGGTTTCGGCCAGTGGCCGATGGCCCTGCACATCGACAGCGCGCAGCCGCTGGCCGGTGGCCGTGCTCGTCCACTGTCGTACTTCAAGGGCCAGCGTGTGCACGCCGTGGCCGGCATCGCCCACCCGCAGCGCTTTTTCGACATGCTGCGCGCGCGAGGCATCGGCGTGGTGCCGCACGCCTTCGCCGACCATCAGGCCTATCAGCCGCAGGACCTGTCCTTTGGCAGCCAGCTGCCGGTGCTGATGACCGAAAAGGACGCGGTGAAATGCCGGGCGTTCGGCAATGACTGGCACTACGCGGTCCCGCTGCGCGCCGAGCTGCCTGCCGCGTTCTGGGTGGCGCTGACCGACCGCCTGGACAAGCTGCGACCGAACTGAGTGGCACGGCGGCGCTTGCATTCATGCGCCGCCGGCCGCATTCCCGTTGTAACGAGCCTGCCGAGTACCGCCCCATGACCGAATTCGTCGTCGCCATCCCGGCCCGCTATGCCGCCTCGCGGCTGCCGGGCAAGCCGCTGCGCCTGCTGGGCGGTGAGCCGCTGGTGCTGCATGTGGCGCGCCGCGCGCTGCAGGCCGGTGCCGGCGAGGTCTGGGTCGCTACCGACGATCAACGCATTGCCGACGCACTGTCCGGCCTGGCCGAAGTGAAGGTGGCAATGACCGCCACCTCGCATGCCTCCGGCACCGATCGCCTGGCCGAGTGCGCGCGCATCGCCGGCTGGGCCGATGACACCGTGGTGGTCAACCTGCAGGGCGACGAGCCGTTTGCACCCGCTGCGGGTATCCGTGCGGTGGCCCAGGCGCTGGTTGACGGCAATGCGCCGATGTCGACCCTGGCGACCGCCGTGGAGGATGCAGAAACCCTGTTCGATCCGAACGTGGTGAAGCTGGTGCGCAACGTGCGCAACGAGGCGATGTACTTCAGCCGCGCGCCGATCGCCTGGCATCGCGATGGCTTCGCACGCAGCCGTGACACGTTGCCGGCCGGTCACAACTGGCTGCGTCACATCGGCATCTACGGCTATCGCGCCGGTTTCCTGCAGCAGTTCGCGGCGATGCCGCCGGGCCAGCTGGAGCAGGTCGAATCGCTGGAACAGCTGCGCGTGCTGGAAGCGGGCTTCCCGATCAGCGTGGCGATCTCGCCCGAACCGTTCCCGCCGGGCATCGACACGCCCGAGGACCTGGAGCGGGCCGAAGCACTGCTGCAGACGCTGGCGGCACGATGAAGCTGCTGGTCGTCTGCCTCGGCAACATCTGCCGTTCGCCGATGGCCGAAGGTGCGCTGCGCGCACGCCTGGAGGCCTCGCCGCTGGCCGGACGGGTGCAGGTGGATTCGGCCGGCACCGGCGACTGGCATGTGGGCGAGCCGCCGGACCGGCGTGCGATCGCCTGCGCGGCCGGGCACGGCGTGGACATCGGTGGCCTGCGTGCACGCCAGCTGCAGGCTGTGGATTTCGAACGTTTCGACTGGATCCTGTGCGCCGACGAGGCCAACCTGCGTGATGCCGGCCGTATCGCCACGCCGGCCCAGCGCGAACGCTTGGCACTGTACCTGCCATGGTCGGGCGGAGAGGGCCGGGTGGCGATCCCGGATCCCTACACCGGCGGCAGTGATCATTTCGAACAGGTCTGGACATTGGTGGACAATGCTGCAAAACGTGCCGTGGCACGACTGTTGCATGACGCCGACTCCGGCATAATCGGGCCATGAACGTCCAGCCCGTCCCGGACCTGCCCGAGTTCGCCACCTGGCTCAATGCCACCCCCTGCACCCTGACCGAACTGCGCGGTCGGCCGGTGGCGCTGTTGTTCGTCAACGCCGCCTCCGCCTGGAGCGCGCAACGCCTGGCCGAGTTCGGCCAATGGCTGTCGCGCCACCCCGGCAAGCTGCAGCCGCTGGTGCTGCAGGTGCCGCGCTTCGACTTCGAGCGCGACGCCGGTGCCGCACTGAAGCTGTTGCGTCGCCAGGGCCTGACGATGCCGGTCCTGCTCGATGCGGACTGGGATGGCTGGCGCCGCTTCGGCGTCACCGCCTGGCCAACCCTGGTGCTGCTGGATGCGCAGGGCCGCGAACAGCAGCGGCTGGTCGGGCAGGGCGCACCCGGCGAACTGGAGCGTGCCTTGAATGCGCTGTGCGAGGGTGCGCCGTCGGCGCCGCCGCGTGGCGGTAGCGAGCTGCATCCGGAGCCCCGCCAGGCACTGTGCTTCCCGCTCGGCCTGGCGGTCAGTACCGAGCGCCTCTACATCGCCGACAGCGGCCATCACCGCATCCTCGAATGCAGCCATGGCGGCCGCATCCTGCGCCAGTTCGGCCTCGGTACCGCCGATTTCATGGACGGCAACCTCGCCGAAGCGGCGTTCCACCGCCCGCAGGCGCTGGTGCTGGAGCGCGATGCGCTGTACGTGGCCGACACCGGCAACCACGCCGTGCGCCGCATCAACCTGCTGACCGGCATCGTCGACACGCTGTGCGGCAATGGCCGCCCCGGTGCGCCGGTGGAAGGTCCGGTCGCGCAGGCCCGGCAGGTCTCGCTGGACCATCCGGTCGGCCTGGCCATCGCCGACAACCAGCTGCACATCGCCATGGCCGGCGACAACCGCATCTGGAGCTACCACCTGGGCCAGCGCAGCCTGCAATGGCGCGCCGGCAGTGGTTCCATCGACGAGCGTGATGGCAGCGGCCATCTGGCCGCGTTCGCCCAGCCGACTGCGCTGGCCGTAGTGCAGCAGGTGCTGTACGTGGCCGATGCACTGGGTTCCTCGATCCGTGCACTGCAGCTGCGCGGCGACCTGGTGCAGACGCTGGTCGGGCAGGGGCCATGGCGCTTCGGCAGCGAAGACGGCCCGCGCGCGGACGCCAGCCTGCAGTTCCCGCAGGCGATCGCGCTAAGCCCGGATGCGCCGCTGTTGTGGATTGCCGATACCGGCAACGGTCGCCTGCGCACGCTGCGCCTGGGCGGTGGCGAACTGACCACCCAGCCGCTGCCGCGCCGCCTGCATGGCCCGGCTGGACTGGCGGTGGGCGCAGGTGCGGTGTGGATCGCCGAGACCGACGCCCATGCCGTGCTGCGCTTCGATCCCGACAGCGGCGTGCTCAGCGAAGTGCCGATCAGCGAATGACCGACGTTCCCGCTCCGGTCTTCGACGGCAAGGCCTTCGCGGCCCAGCTCAGCACCGCTCCCGGCGTGTACCGCATGTACGCGGCCGACGACACCCTGCTGTACGTCGGCAAGGCCCGTGCGCTGCGTAACCGCGTCGGCAGCTATTTCAACGGCAGCCCGAAGAACGCACGGATCATGTCGATGATCTCACAGATCACGCGCATGGACGTGACCGTGACGCGCTCGGAAGCCGAGGCGTTGCTGCTGGAAAACCAGCTGATCAAGTCGCTGTCGCCGCGTTACAACGTCTCGCTGCGCGACGACAAGACCTATCCGCATGTGCTGCTGACCCGCGAGGACTGGCCGCGCATCGCCCTGCATCGCGGCCCGCGCGCCATTCCCGGTCGCTATTTCGGGCCGTATCCCGGCGTCACTGCGGTGCGCGAAACGCTGAACCTGATGCACAAGCTGTTCAAGCTGCGCAGCTGCGAGGACAGCGTGTTCCGCAACCGCTCGCGGCCGTGCCTGCAGTACCAGATCGGCCGCTGCAGCGCGCCCTGCGTGGAGCTGGTACCGGCGCCGGACTACGCCGAGTCGGTGCGCCGCGCTGCGCTCTTCCTCGAAGGCAAGAGCGACGAACTGACCCGCGAGCTGGGCGAGCAGATGCAGGCCGCCAGCGAGGCGCTGGAGTTCGAGCAGGCCGCGCGCCTGCGCGACCTGATCTCCTCGCTGCGCAGCATGCAGACCCGCCAGTACGTGGACGGCCGCGCCGCAGATCTGGACGTGCTGGCGGTGGCCATGCAAGGGTCTCAGGCCTGCGTGCTGCTGCTGGCCTTCCGCGATGGCCGCAATCTTGGCACCCGCCCATTCTTCCCGCGCACCAACGGTGAGGAGAGCCCGGAGGAAGTGCTGGCCGCCTTCGTCTCGCAGTACTACATCGAATTCGAGCCACCGCGCGAGATCCTGCTGGATCGCGAGATTCCCGACGCCGATCTGCTGGTCGCCGCGCTGTCCGCCTCGGCCGAGCGCAAGGTGCAGTTGAAGTGGAACGTGCGCGGCGAGCGTGCCGGCTACGTGGAGCTGGCCAGTCGCAACGCGCAGCTGACCCTGGCCACCGAGCTCAACAGCCGCAACGCGCAGCACGCGCGCAGCGATGCACTGCGCGACATGCTGGGCCTGGCCGAGCCGGTCAAGCGTGTCGAGTGTTTCGATATCAGCCACACCCTGGGCGAGGCCACCGTGGCCTCATGCGTGGTGTTCGACGCCGCCGGTCCGGTGCGCGCGCAGTACCGCCGTTTCAACATCAGCGGCATCGAGCCGGGCGACGACTATGCCGCCATGCGCCAGGCCATCGACCGCCGTTTCCGCCGCGCGGTGGAAGAGCAGGGCGTGCTGCCGGATGTGCTGCTGATCGACGGCGGCGCCGGCCAGCTGGCACAGGCGCAGGCCGCACTGGCCGACCTGGGCGTGGAGGGCGTACTGCTGGTGGGCGTGGCCAAGGGCGTGGAGCGCCGCGCCGGCCACGAGGCGCTGGTGATGCCCGACGGCCGCGAGCTGCGCCCGGGCGCGGCCAACCCGGCGCTGCAGTTCATCCAGCAGGTGCGCGACGAGGCGCACCGCTTCGCCATCACCGGCCACCGCGGCCGCCGCCAGAAGGCGCGGATGACCAGCAAGCTGGAGGACATCCCCGGTATCGGCCCCCGCCGCCGCGCCAGCCTGCTCAAGCATTTCGGCGGCCTGGTGGGCCTGAAAGCCGCTGGCGAAGCGGAAATCGCCAAGGTGGAAGGCATCAATGACGCCCTCGCGGCACGTATCTACGCTAACCTGCACGGGTTGGCCACGCCTGATGCGGCCGAGTAGAGAGAGAAGCACGCAAGCATGAAGTTGACCCTGCCCACCTGGCTGACGTTGTTGCGGATCGTGATGATCCCGGTGCTGGTGCTGGTGTTCTACCTGCCCTACACCTGGACCAACTTCGCTTCGGCGGCGATCTTCGGCCTGGCCGCGATCACCGACTGGCTCGATGGCTGGATCGCACGCCGTTACCAGCTGGAGTCGGCCTTCGGCGCCTTCCTCGACCCGGTCGCGGACAAGCTGATGGTGGCAGTGGCGCTGTTCCTGATCGTGCAGGGCCACCCGACGCCGTGGATGGCGTTCTGGGCGGCGGTCATCGTCGGCCGCGAGATCGCGGTGTCGGCGCTGCGCGAATGGATGGCCGAGCTGGGCCAGCGCGCGAAGGTGCGCGTGGCGATGATCGGCAAGGTCAAGACCACCGCGCAGATGGTCGCGCTGCTGTGCCTGCTGTATTCGGTGGCCCCGAACGTGCCGGTGGAAGACATCTGGATGGGCTGGCCGGTGTTCCACATCGGTGACTGGACTTTGGCGATTGCCGCCGTACTGACCCTGTGGTCGGGCCTGCAGTACCTGCACGCCGCCTGGCCGAGCCTGCGCGATGACGAGCGCGCCGCGCGCGAGCGTGCGCGGCAGAAGAAGCTGGGCAACTGACCCCATCGATGCGCGTATCCACGCATGGCGCGGATACGCGACGCCGGGCACCTCGTAGATCCTGAAAAAAGCGCTTGACGGCATCCTTGGAATAGGTAAAATTTCGCCTCCCAAGCGGGAATAGCTCAGTTGGTAGAGCGCAACCTTGCCAAGGTTGAGGTCGCGAGTTCGAGTCTCGTTTCCCGCTCCAGATTCAAGAAGGACGCTCCCGCAAGGGGGCGTTTTTCGTTTGCGTAGAACCCGCTTCATCCCCACTTCACCGTCACTCCTTCGCCTCACCACGCGGCAGTTCGAAGCTGCATCTCCGTTCCTCCAGGACGATGCAGCCATGCTCCACACTCCTTCCGCCTACGATCACGACGTGGTCATCGTCGGCGCCAGTTTTGCCGGTGCCGCCTGCGCACTGGCTGCTGCCCAGTACGGCCTGCGCGTCTGCGTGCTGGAACGCAAGGCCGACCCCGGCGAGCGCCTGCACACCACCGGCATCGTGGTGAAAGAGGCGATGGAGCAGACCTGGCTGGGGCGCATGCCCGAACATCTCGTGCAACGCGTCGCAAACGTGCGCCTGTATGCGCCGAATCTGCGCAGCGTGTTGCTGGCCGCGCCGGGCTATTACTTCCTCACCACCGATACGCCGAACCTGATGCGCTGGCTGGCCAGCGAGCTGCGCGCGAACGGTGTCGACCTGCGCCTGCAGCAGTCCTTCACCGATGCACATCGCAATGGTGACGGCTGGCTGGTGGATGGGGCGGGGCGATGTGCCTATCTGGTTGGCGCTGATGGCGCACGCTCACGTGTGGCACAGCGCACCGGGCTCGGCCAGGTGCGTGACAACCTCTACGGCGTCGAACGTGAGTTCGCCGGCCTGCATGTCGCGCAGGGCGACGCGCTGCATTGCTTCGTCAGCAAGCGCTACGCGCCGGGTTACATCGGCTGGGTCGCGCAGAATCCGACCGGCCTGCAGGTCGGGTTGGCGTTGCGTCATGACCCGCAACAGGTGCGGCCGCCGGATATTGAAGGTTTCCTCGGCCACGTGCGCGATGGGGTCGGCATTCCGCCTTCGGCGCGTCCCTCGGCCACCCGCGCCGGACTGGTGCCCTGCGGCCGGCCGGATGGGCCGATCACCGGCCAACGCGTGATCCTGACCGGCGACGCGGCGGGCATCGTCTCGCCGCTCTCCGCCGGGGGCATCCACTCCTCGTGGCGGCATGGCTGGGCGGTCGGCGAGGCGATGGCCCGCCATCTGCGTGGGCAAGGACCGGAAGCGGAACGGGTGGCGCGGCAGGTGGCTCCGGCGTTCCATGGCAAGCGCCTGCTGCGCTGGGCGATGGATCATCTGCAGGCCGATTGGCCGCTCGATGCACTGCTGCATACAGCGGCCATGCGCCGCATCGCCGAACAGGTCTACTTCCATCGCCGCGGGCTGCGCACGTGAAGGGAACAGGCAGGCGCGCCTGAACGCCATCCTTCACGTCACGTGAAAATTCCTGTTGACGCCGTGCATCAATATCGACACAATAGCGCTTCTTCGACGCAGGTCGAACGGAATCTGCGGGAATAGCTCAGTTGGTAGAGCGCAACCTTGCCAAGGTTGAGGTCGCGAGTTCGAGTCTCGTTTCCCGCTCCAGATTCAAGAAGAACGCTCCCGGAAGGGAGCGTTTTTCGTTTGTCACACTGGTTGCACCACCACCGCGCTGGCGTGCCTTGCCGGGCAGGGCGCTGCACCAGGTCCGGGCATTCTGCCGGTCGAAACCGGGGCAGCGGTTGTCCTGCGGGATGTAGACGTAGGGAACGTCATCCTCGTAGGTGAAGTGGTAGTAGTAGGTGCGGTCCTTCCCATACAACCAGTAGTTCGACGAGCCGTCGTTGATCGCATACGGCTCGAAGGTGAGGATCGAGGATTCGGCGGGAATGAAGTTGCTGCGCTCCATCAGTAGCAGCAGGGCGTTCGAGACCAGTGGGGTGGTCAGGACGAGCACGATCACACCGACAGTCGCTGTCGTGATCGAGCCAATCAGCAGCCAGCGGCGAGGGTGTTTCACGGTCGGGCAGCATCGAAGCAAGGAATTGCCGCAATGTGCAATACGCCGTGAAAGTCGTCCAGTGTTCCGTGCTGGGAACGCATTGAAAGCGTAGTGAAAGGCTGGGTCGGCGTTGCCTGAACCGCACGCGTGCTGTGACCTTTTTCGGACCATTTCTCCATGTTCGCTCCACAATCGCACGGTAGCCTTCATGCTCCTTCTACACGTTGGCGGGCTGGTGGTCAGGCGTATCACTTCAGTGGCAGTGCCCAGGACAGGGCGTGGACTCTCCCTGCAGGCAGTGCTGCGCCCCGGCGCGTTGTTGGCAACCCTGGCCTTGGCCGGTTGCATGTCGGTGTCCGTCCCGGACTTGCCTGATCGCACACCCAGCGCCTGGACCCAGGTGCCGCAGGGGCAGGGTGTGGCGGTGGACGCCAGGCAGTGGTGGAAGGTGCTGGCCGACCCGGCGCTGGACGGACTGGTGGACCAGGCCATCGCAGGCAACCTCGACCTGCAGCAGGCCACGCTGCGGCTGCAGGCCGTGCGGATCGTCGCCGGCACCTCCGACTCGCGTTTCCTGCCGGAAATCTCGGCCAGCGCCAAGCAGGTGCAGGACGCCGCCGCCGTCGATACCTACTTCCATGCCGGCATCGAAGCGATCTGGGACCTGGGCCTGTTCGGCGCCGCCGAAAGCGCGCAGCTGAGCGCGCAGGCCTCGGCCGGCAACGCCGAGGCGCTGCGCAATGCCGCACAGGTGGCGGTGATTGCCGACGTGGTGCGCAGCTATCTGGACCTGACCGTGGCACAGGCACAGCAGGACCTGCTGGCCCGGCAGCAGACCGTGGACGACCGCGGTGAACAACTGGCCCTGGTCCGCCATCGCCTGCGCCTGGATGAGCCCGGCGAGCTGGACCGCCTGCGTGCACGCCAGGCCGCCACCCGTGCCGCCATCGCACAGGCTCGGGAAAACGCCGACAACGCGGCTCGCGCGCTGGCATTGCTGCTGGGCCGTGACGGCCCGAATCCGGCCTGGCGCGCGTATCGCACGCCGCCGAAGCTGGGCACGTTCTCGCTGCAGCAGGTTCCCGCGGATCTGCTGCGCCATCGTCCGCAGATCCTGCTGGCCGAGTCGGAGGTGATGCAGGCTGCGGCCAGCAAGGGTTCGGCACGCGCCGCGATGTATCCGCGGGTCAGCCTTGGCGGCTCCATCCTGTATGCCTACAACCTTACCCAGAACGCCCGCTCCAATTCCGATTCCAGTCCGTCGATCGGCCCGTACGTCGATATTCCGCTGTGGGACTGGGGTCAACGCCGCGCGCGTTTTCAGGCCGATGAGAAGCAGCTGGACGCCGCATTGCTCGGTTACCGCAAGGCGGTGCTGGAAGGCGTGAGCGAAGTGGAAGGTGCGCTCGGCAGCCTGGCGCGCCAGGGCAGCAGCATCCAGTCGCTGCGTGTGGCCAATGATGCCGCCGACCAGCAGGTCAAGCGCCATGCGCGGCAGGTGCAGCTGGGTTTGTCCAGCGAGTTCGATGGGCTGGACACGCAGCGTGCGGCAATCGCCTCGCAGGCCGACCTGATCGGCGCGCAGGGTGCACGCGTGCTGGCCTTTGCGTCGCTCTACCGTGCCCTTGGCGGCGCACCGCTGCCGGTCGAGGGGGAGGGCGAGCAGCAATGATCGCGCTGGCCCGCAAGACCCTGGCCTATGAGTGGCGCCGGTTCCTGCCGGTGGTGCTGGCGATGTGTTTCGCCGGCGTGCTGCTGATCGTGCAGGCCGCACTGGTGCTGGGCATCTTCGGTACCGCCGCGATCTATGTGAAGGCATCGTCGGCCGACATCTGGGCCGGTTTCCCCGGCACCCAGAGTGTCAACTACGGTCATGCGATCAGCGCGGATGTGGAAAGCCACCTGCGCATGGATCCGGATGTCGCCCGCGTCGAACCCTACGAGTGGGTGGATGGCGAGTGGCGTTCCAGTGCGCAGGGCACCGGCAATGTGTCGGTGTACCTGTCCGGCATTTCCACCCGCGACGACGCGATGATGTTCGCGCGCATCCTGCCGGCCGATCTGCGCGCGCAGCTGCGCGAGCCGGGTGCGGTGATCGTCGACAGCGCCGATCTGGATACGCTCGGCGTGGACCTGCAGAACAACCGTGCCTGGATCAATGGCAAGGCCGTGCGCGTGGTTGCCGCGCAACCGGGCCTGCGTGGCCTGGGGGGCGTAAACGTGCTGGCCTCACTCGACACCGCGCGCGCCATCGCCGGTACCGACCCACATGAGGGCAGCACCTATTTCGTGGCGGGCCTGCGCTCGCCGGACCTGGCCGATCGCGTGCGTGACCGCTTGTCCGCGTCGATGGGCCGGGCCACGCCGGTCGAGTTCTGGACCGCGCCGGAGTTCGCCAGCCGCTCGCAGCAGTACTGGCTGTTCGATACCGGCGCCGGCATCGCGGTGTTGTTCATGGCCGTCATCGTCTGCTTCGTCGGCGCGGTGATCACCAACCAGTCGTTCGCCTCTGTGGTGGCCGGCTCGGTGCGTGAGTACGCCACGCTCAATGCACTCGGTGCAGGCCGCTATGCGCTGGCGCGGGTGGTGTTCGAGCAGGCATTGCTGATCGGCGGCGTGGGTATGTTGCTGGCGGCGGCCTTCAGCACCGTGGTGCTGTTGATCGCGCAGACCCAGCGCGTTCCGGTGCAGCTGACACCAATGGTGATCCTCGGCTGCGTGGCGCTGGTTGCGGTGATGGCCATGCTCTCCAGCATCATGGCGGTACGCAGTGTCGTCCGCTCCGATCCATCGTTGCTGCTGCGTTGAGGACCGGCCGATGACTTCCATACGCGCCGTCGCTCCGACTCTGCGGGCCGATGCACTGGAAAAGGGCTTCATGTCCGGCGACGTGCAGGTGCCGGTGCTGCGCGGGCTGTCGCTGGACATCTACCCCGGCGAGCTGACCCTGGTATCGGGCCCGTCGGGTTGCGGCAAGAGCACGCTGTTGTCGCTGCTGTCCGGCTTGTCCGCGCCCGATGGTGGCCGTGTGCACGCACTCGGCCAGGATGTGGGCCACATGAGCCGCAGCGAAGTGGAGCGTTTCCGCCTGCACCATGTCGGCTTCGTGTTCCAGGGCTTCAATCTGTTCCCGGCACTGACTGCGCTGGAGCAGGTGCAGCTGCCGCTGGGCTACCGCGGGATGAGCAATCGCGAAAGCGAGCCGCTGGCCCGCCGTGCGCTGGAAGAGGTTGGCCTGAGCCACCGCAGCCACATGCGACCGGCGCAGCTGTCCGGTGGTGAGAAGCAGCGCGTTGCTGTCGCCCGTGCCTTCGCCAAGTCGCCGACGCTGATCTTCGCCGACGAACCCACCAGCGCGCTGGACGCCGAGAACGGCCAGCGCGTGATCGACATCCTGCATCGCTACGCACGTGCGCATGGCGCCACCGTGCTGTGCGTGAGCCACGATCCGCGCCTGATCCGGCATGCCGATCGGGTGATCGCCATGGAAGACGGCATGGTCCGTGACGACCGCCGCCAGAACGAAACTGTAGAGTCCGCCCCATGACCAAGACGTCGCACCTGCTTCCCCTCAGCCTGGCCCTGTCGGCGGCATTGCTGCTCGGTGCCTGCTCCAGGGAGGCGCCCACCCCGGCATCTGCACCCTCAGGCAAGGCGGACACTGCCGTCGCCAGCAAGGTCGCCGTAGCGCGGGGCATCATTGACGTCGAAGGCGGGCTGATCGCACTGGCGCCGCCGGTGGATGGCTCGATCACTGCCGCACCGGTGAAGGAAGGTGCCACGGTGAAGAAGGGGCAGCTGCTGCTGTCGCTGGATGGCGCCCTGCTGCAGCAGGAAGTGGCAATGGCCACCGCCGATCTGGCGTTGGCCAATGACCGCCTGAAAGGCAGCCAAGCGCAGCTGCGCGAACTGGAGCGCAACGCCACCCGCCTGTCCACGGGCGCCAGCGAAGGTGTGTCCTCGAACCAGCAGGCCGACGCGGCCAAGCAGCAGTTGGCCGGTGTGCGCGCCGACGTCGACGTGGCCGGTGCGCAGGTCGACATGGCCCAACACAAGCTGGAACACGCCAGACTGAAACTGCAGCAGATGTCGTTGAGTGCACCGGAAGCCGGCACCGTGGTCGGCCAGGTACCGGGCCTTGGCGCATTCGTGCAGGCCGGCAAGCCGGCGATCTCGCTGTTGCCGGCGCGTCCGCTGCAGGTGCGTGCCGAACTGAGCGCCGCCTATGCCGATGCCGTGCAGGTGGGCATGAAGGCTACCGTCGTGCCGGACAGTGATGGCGCCGAGAACACCGGCACGCTGCCGCCGGCACGCGTGGTGCGCATCAGCCCGGTGTTCGCGCAGGCGCGCCTGCCTGAAGACGCAGGGCGTGGCGCGGCCAAGGTGGTGGAGTGCGTGCTGGAGTTCGACGGGCAAGCCAAGGCGCGCTTCGGCCAGCACGTGCGGGTGGAGTTCCTGAAGTAGGCCGGGCGTTGGGTGGGGCCGTCTATGGGCCCTTTCGATGCCTGAGTGCCCGCCACGCGCTCACCGCCGACACCGCGCACAGCGCCAGTAGCAGGCCCACGTCCAGCAGCAGCAACCACAGCAGGTGCATGCCATGCACCGGCGGCTGGTGCATGGCCGACAGCATCCACGGTACCGACCACGCCAGCAGCAGAACGAAGGCGATCAACAGGCGCAGCCACAGTCGTTTCAGTCTCCACGGCCGCACGATCAAGGCGGCCACCACCAGTTCAACCGTACCCAGCAACGCGAACACGATGACGGTGCTGGTCGGGTAGGGCAGCTCGGCGCCTTCCAGGTGATGCAGCAGCCAGTAGTCCGGGGTGAAGCCGGCATTGACCAGCGCGGCGATCAGCGCCAGCCATGTGAGCGCGACCAGCAGCCAGAACAGGCGGACGTAGCGTCTAGGCATCGGCGGTGCCCGTGGTGGTGGGCAAGTGGCTACGTGATGCATGGCGCACGGATATGGCGATCGCGGCCAGTGCCAGCAGGCCGGGCCCGACCGTGAAGTACAGCAGACGCAGCGGGTGGTTGTGCATCAGTGTCCAGGTTGCGAATGCCAAGGAAATGGCCAGCACCAGCAGCTTGGCGAAGAGCGGCCGCAGCACTGCGATCAGCGGCTGCGCGCCAATGAACATCCAGAACAGATAAAACTGGGCGATGCCCAGGCCGATGTCCCGATGGGAAGTGAAGCCGAAATGGTCGCGATACCCGTTCATTCCCAGTGGTATCAGTGCCCAGTACAGCAGGGCCACCAGCAGATGCAGCAGCAGGGCGATCAACAGGGGCGAGCCGCGAAGGAGCATGGGCGCAAGGGGCTGGGCGGGGCAGCGTACCTCAGTGCGGACGCCTGTGACCGCATGGTGTGAAGACTGTTGACGGCGTGAAGGAATTTGGACACAATAGCGCTCCTTCGACGCAGGTCGAACGGAATCTGCGGGAATAGCTCAGTTGGTAGAGCGCAACCTTGCCAAGGTTGAGGTCGCGAGTTCGAGTCTCGTTTCCCGCTCCAGATTCTACAGGGCCCCGGTAGGGGCCTTGTTTTTCTCTCGCCACGGCAAGGCGGGGCACGTTGAGCCACAAGGCTTTACGCGCAGTCAGAAAAGTGAAATTGCTGGTGTGTTTTCCGGATTTCCGGTAACATATCGGCTTACGCGGGAATAGCTCAGTTGGTAGAGCGCAACCTTGCCAAGGTTGAGGTCGCGAGTTCGAGTCTCGTTTCCCGCTCCATGTTCCGACAGGCCCCATCTTGGGGTTTTGTCTTGTCAGGGCTACGTTCCTGGCGCGCAGTACGTTGGCCTCATGGCAGAGTGGCTATGCACCGGATTGCAAATCCGTTTACAGCGGTTCGATTCCGCTTGAGGCCTCCAATTGAAAAGCCCTGACCTCGGTCAGGGCTTTTTGTTTGCCTGGATACCGGCACGCGCCCGGATCGATACCCGCTACAGCCGGGCCAGCGCCTGCACCGTGGCCTGCGTGAGCGGCTGGGGCAGAGCATCCAGCGCGAACCAGCCCAGCCCGGTCTGAACCCCCGGCTCCTGGATGGAGGCCTCGGCACCCGCAGCTGCCCGAGCCTCGAAGATCGGCGCGACCCAGTGCTGCGCGAGCGCAGGCTCGAAATGATCGGCCACGCACAGCAGGCGCAGCAGCGTCACTTCCAGCGCCGTTTCCTCGCGGATTTCGCGGACCACAGCGGCCTCCACCGTTTCCATCCAGTCGACTTTGCCGCCGGGCAGGCCCCAATGCCCGCGCTCCGGATCGCGTCCGCGCTGGATCAGCAGGATGCGGCCGTCGGCATCACGGACGACGGCGCCGCATCCAACGCGGGGAATCTGCAGTTCAGTCATGGCGGAGAAGGAGAATGAAAAAGGACGTTCCACATTCTTGCATGCACGCCGCATCAGTGGACCCGCGCTACGCTGGGCACCTGTGCATCAACAGCTTCACGAGGGTGTCGCATGCTCATCCGGCAACTCAGCGCTGAAGACGCCGAGATTCTCTGGCAAGCGCGGTTGCAGGCGCTTTGCGAGTCGCCTGCGGCGTTCCTGTCCACGCTGGCCGAGGCGCAGAATGACTCGGCGGAGGTGATGCGCGCCCAGCTTGCTGATCCCGGTACGCGCTACTTCGGCGCTTTCATCGACGGCATGCTTGCGGGCTTCCTGCGTTATGTACGCCCGATGCGAATGGCGCGACGGCATACGGCGGAAGTGCACAGTGTCCACGTGGGCACCGACCATCGTGGCCAGCGTGTCGCCCGCCAGCTTCTTCTTGCAGCGTTCGCGGCTGCGCGCGCGGAAGGCATTGAATCGCTCTCCCTCACGGTGCTGGCGGACAATACTGCCGCGCGCGCGCTGTATGAATCGCTGGGCTTCAGCGTAATTGGCACAGAGCCGCGGGCAGTCAAACGCGCGGGCAGCTACGCGGATATCGTCTCGTACTGGATCTCGCTGCACTGACGGTGAAATGTTGCCGCGGGTACGGTCATGTTTCCGTGGCACGATGAGGCTGCGCACATGTTCCAGGAAGACAGGGCAATGCACGTTCAGGTATCCAGCAGGGAGCGCGTGACGACGGATCACCGTCACCAAGCGGAGGATCTGCTCCGCGAGGCGTTCCCGGACATGCAGGGCGACGGCTATACCATCCCAGGGCCGGTCGCTCTGGTCCTGGCGATGGAAGGTGATCAGGTGGTCTCCCACCTCGCACTGTACGAACGCAACGTATTGCTGGACGGCGAGCCGGAACGCATAGGCTTGATCGGCGGCGTGGTGGTGCGCGTTGACGTTCGCAGGAAGGGCATCGCGTCACGCTTGATCGAAGCTGCGCACGCCGAGTTGCGCCAACGCGGTATCGATTTCGCCGTGCTGTTCGCCCTGGATCATCGGCACTACGCCTCTGCGGGCTATGTGCCAATGCAGAACGAGACCTGCTTCATCGAAGACGGTCACGCGCGCCGTTTCGTCTATCGAGGCGGCATGGTGGCCGCGCTGGGGGAGCGCCGCTGGACCACGGCCTTGCTCGATCTGCAGGGCGAAACGGTCTAGAGAGCTAGACAGAAGCCCCCACGGGCGTCTCCGCGCGGAAGTTGCGCCCGACCGGTTCGCTTACGCCCAGGTAGTGGCGGAACAGGTAGATCAGCGGTTTCCAGTGCGCAACGTCGATGTGCTGGGTGCCCGCCACGGTGATCGCTTCGTGCGCATGCACGCAACGGATCCGTCCCTCAACGATCACGAAGCCCTGGCCGTCATCCTCGCCGGGCGGGTGCATCGCCATCACGCTGACTTCCACCTGCAGCGGGCACTCGGCAATCGCCTCTGGCGCGACGTGGGTGGAGGCGACTGCACTGAATCCACCCAGCGCGAACTTGTCGCGCACGTGCATGTAGCCCATCGCCTGTTTGGCAGCGGGCACCGGATCGCAGCCTGTCGCCCGCGCGATGGCCTCGACCTGTGCGGCCTGCGCGGATGAGGGGAAGTTCAGTACGCACTCGTTGCGCAACTGCAGGTTGCGATAGCCCTGACCCTGCACGCCGAGGCCCAGCACCACCCGGTTGCCCAAGGCCCAGAATGAAGACAACGGACTGATGTTGCTGCTGCCATCGTCGTTCAGCGTGGTCATCAGCAGCACCGGTGTGCCGGGATACAGGACCGAAGGGGTGATGCGGCGGCGGGGGATCGGAGCGGCTTTCACGGCAGGCCTTGCGCTATCGGGGTGTCCACTGTGCCGTGGCAGCGGGTGCCGATGCTTCGGCCTGCATCGAACTGTCGGCGCGCAACGGCGTGCCACAATGCGGGCATGGTCCACACCTCCGGTTCCCTTGTCAGCGTCGGTGCCCTGGTCGGTGACCAGGCGCGCGCGGCCATGCTGCTGCAGCTGATGGATGGGCGTGCGTATACCGCGACGGAGCTGGCTCGTGTGGCCGGAGTGACACCGCAGACGGCGAGCACGCATCTGCGCAGGCTGATTGAGGGCGATCTGCTGGTCGCCGTCGCGCAGGGGCGACACCGCTACCACCGGCTGGCCTCGCACGAGGTTGCCGACATGCTGGAGGGCATCCTGCGCGTTGCCGACCGCACGCCGTCCTGCACGGTTTCCGCATCACGCAGCATGCCGGCGTTGCGTCAGGCGCGGAGCTGCTATCGGCATCTGGCTGGCGTGCACGCAGTGGCGATCACCGACCGCTTGCTGGGGGCAGGACACCTGGTCCCGCACGAGGGGCATTGGCAGGTGAGTGTGGAGGGCGTAGCGTTCCTGCGGGAGCTCGGCCAGCCGCTGACTGAACTGTTGCGGCTTCCGGTGACGGTCAAGCCTGCACGCTATTGCCGAGGATGCCTGGATTGCACCGAGCGGCGCCCGCATCTGGCCGGGCTGGTCGGCGAGGCGATGCTGGACAGCTTCGTGAAGAACGATTGGCTTCGGCGGATTGAGGGCCGACGCGAACTGCGGCTGACGCAGCCGGGGCGGGAAGCACTGTGGAAGCGGTTCGGCCTGGCGACATAAGTGCCCTGCCAGTCTCATTCGCCCACGACATGGCAAGGCGCTATGGTCGAGTTCCAAGTCTTAGGGAGCTGCAATGGCGAGCAAGGACATGAACGATCGCGGCACGCTGGCGGTACGCCGGCAATGAGCAAATCTTCTGTGGAAGTACGTTGGCTGACGTTCCGGCTGATGAACGGCCAGTCGATTGGACCGGATCGACTGAAGGATGGATGGGTGATTGCTTCGCAGACCCGCCACTGCGGGGTGCGCCGCGAGTCCATCGAAGGCGCGGGCGTGGTTTACGCGCTGTATGCACCGGCCAACCTCGCCTCACCGCGGCGCGCGGAGATGCGCATGCGCGAATTCCTGATGAGCTCCGGCTACACCTTCACCATGGGCACACTGGGCGGCTGACGCCGCCCGCTGGGATCACGGGCGCACGGTCAGTGCCTGGCCGAGCATGCCGATCGGACCGCGTGCATCGTGCAGCACGGTGCTGGTCAAGCCGAGACCCTGGTGGCCAAACGACACCGACGTGTCGAAGCCCAGCCACTCGCCTTCGGGCATGCCGAACAGGTGAGCGGTCAGATCGAGGTTGGGGAAGGCGACCTCCTTCGGATCGGCGCGCACGGCCATGCCATTGGACAGATCGAACAGGGTGGCGGCACGGGCCAGTGGACTGACCGGCTCGCCGTCCAGCAGCGCATGCTTCGCGCGCGCCCAGTAGGTGGCACGGCCTGGCCCCTGATCGTGCCGGCGGATCTCTACGCTCTTGATGAATCCGCCTGGCCAGACCGTACCTGGATCCCATGCGGGCATTGATTCCGGCGCTGCAATGACAGCGATCGGCGTGCCGGCGATGGCCTGCGTATCGTTCGGGCGCATCAACCATGCACGCACGCGCAGCGCCGGGCGATCGTCATGACGCAGCGTAGCTTCGACCAGTTCGATGGTGCGACCAGCGCGCAGCACCTGTACGTCGGTCTCCATCGCTTCGATCGGAATGGTGCCAAGGATGTCGTAGGACAGGCGTGCGATCAGGAAACCGTGCCCGCGCGCTGCGGCGTCGCGTTCCAGGTGGTGCGCCAGCAGTCCGATCGCAGGTGCGGTGTGTTGTTCGCGGATGTTCCAGGCGCCGCCAGTGTGTTCGGTCGGCAGGTAGCGGGTGTCGCTCAGTCGTTCGAAGAAGGCCATCTTATGCGTTGTGTCAGCAGGGAAGGGCGGCGGCAGGCATTGCACCGATCCCTGCATCGTAAGCGTTTGGCCGCATGGCGGGCTGAGCCGGCCCCCGAAGGAGCCGGCAGGACACCGGTCAGGGCGACGGGCAGTCCATTTCACGGCACAGCTTGTACTCGGCCAGACACTGCTCGGAGGTCTTTCCCAATGGCCCCTGGGTTGCACGCAGGCACTGTTCGTACCTCAGGGTGCAGAACTCGCAGGAGTCTGCGGCGAAGGCCAGGCCGGTCACGGCCATGCCAAGGAGCATCACGGTCTTCAAGGTCGTCTTGATCATCACGTCAGTCCTTTGTGTGCCCGTCAATGGGCCGGGCCACCATAGCAGCACTTGCTGGATGATCCTGATGCGCTGCGGCACGCGGTGGTCTCAGTGCTGTACCGCCTTCAAGGCGTCGACCACCTGTGCTTCCGAAAAGCCACAATGCCCTTCGCCCACTGGCGGCAGCACGCGCGGCAATGGTCGCGCGCCAGCCCGTGCGGCCATCTGCGGATACACCGCCTGCATGTGCGGCACGATGGTGGGGTCGTTGTGGTTGAACTGGATCGCCAGCGGTCGCTTCACCGCGCCGGTCAATGCGAGCGCATTGCGGACATGCGCCTGCGCCGCAGGCACGGGATCGATGCGTTGCACGCCGGCATTGAACGCGGCGTCGTCACCGAATCCGCTGTACATCACACCAAGGTTGCCGACCGGCATGCCGCCGCTGCGCGTGGCCAGTTCATGCAGGACCAGTGCGTGCAGGCTGATCGTGCCGGCCAGTGCATCAGCGGAGACCTGCAGCCGCTGCGCCAGCAATGCAGCGTGCAACGGATCGTGTTGCAGAGCATTGGCGATGCCCTGGTACAGCTCACCCTGCGGCAGCATGGCGGCTTCGCGCGATACCAACCCGGTGCCCGGTAGCCCCTCCGCCTTGGGGAAGAAGTAATCGAATGCGACCAGCGTGGTCAGCAGATCGGTCGCGATCTGTTCGCCACTGAGATTGGCGCCGCATAGCGACACACCACCGGCGTAGTGTTGCGGGAAGCGCTCGAGGCTGCCAATGGTCACGGCACCGCCCATCGAGAATCCCAGCATCCAGGTGTGGCGTACATGCTTGAGTTCAGCCACTACCTGCTGGCGCAGGCGTTCCGTATCGGTGATCGCATCGGCCACCGCCCAGCCCTGGCTGGCATAGGCACTCTGCGCGACCGCGTAACCTGCTGCCAATAGTGGCGCAGTGCTGTCATTGGCCGCCATGGGTACGGTGCGCGGCACGCCGACCGGTTCATAGCCATGGGCCAGCATCACCAGCTCGCCATTCCAGTTCGCTGGCACATCCAGCCGCCAGGGCGCGCCCTGCAGTTCGCCGCTGAGCATGCGTGCCGCCGTCGGCGGTGCAGCCAGCGATGTCATCCAGGGCAGCAGGCAGAGGGCAACAGCGCATCGAAGCAAGGGACGCATCGGGGTCATTCCATGCGGGAATGGCGCCGAGCATAGATCCCCGAACCACCTTGCGCGCGCTGCACTGCCGCAGGGCATTGCCGGCCGACCGTGCTGCGCTCTACGCTGGCGGCATGGCCCTGCACAGCACCGCGTCGATTATCCGCATTCCCCACGGGAAGGCGGGGTAGCGCGCGGTCGTCACGGCCATGCAGCCCGCCCGGGAAGGCGGGCTGCATGCAGCGCCCTCCCGGGTAGTGGAATCCACCCAGGAGAACGCAGATGCACGACTTTTCATCGAACGACCCTGCGCCGACCCTGCACCTGGTGTGCGGCAAGATCGGTGCCGGCAAATCCACCCTGTCTCAGCAGCTGGCATTGGCACCGCGCCACGTATTGATCAGCGAAGACGCATGGCTGGCGGCGCTGTACCCGGGCGAAATCCATTCCATTGCCGACTATCTGCAGCGCGCAGCTACGTTGCGCACTGTGCTGGCCGATCATCTGCGTGCATTGCTGCAGGCGGGTGTTTCGGTGGTGCTCGATTTTCCATTCAATACGCCAGCCAGCCGCGCGTGGGCACGTGAAGTGTTCTCGCCGGCTGGCGCTGCATATCAACTGCATTTCCTCGATGTTGCCGACGAGGTCTGCAAGGCGCGGCTGCGCGCGCGCAATGCACTCGGCGAGCATCCGTTCCCGGCCAGCGACGAGGAGTTCGAGCAGATCACCCGCCACTTCGTTGCACCAGCTGCGGAAGAGGGCTTTGTGGTGACGCGCTACCCCCAGGCAGGCCCGGCATAGCGCGGTCGGTTCAGTCGACGAAGGCCGGCTTGCCCTCGGTAGCGGTCTGCACCAGCGTCCTGCGGAAGGTCTCGACCAGCGGGCGCAGGTTGATGCGGTGCCAGGCCGCCCACAGCGGTGTGCGGTAGCTGAACCACGGCAGTTCGCGCAGCACCACGCCCGCCGGTGCCTGGTGGTCCAGGCTGCGCTGAATGGTGGTCAGGCCCAGCCCGGCGGCGACCAGACCGAGCGCGGCCAGCGGCTCGGTCGCCTCCATGGCGATGGTCGGGGTGAAACCGGCCTTCGCGCAGGCGGCGATGAAGGTGTCATGGCGCAGCGCGCTTTCCTTGTGCATCACGCCGATCCACTGCTGGCTGGCCAGATCCTCGGGCGTGATGGTCTCTGTGCTGGCCAGTGGGTGGCCGGCCGGCAGCGCCAGCAGCATCGGATCGTTCAGCACCTGCGTGGCGTCCAGGTCCGGATCGTCGAACGCCGGTGGTTCGCAGACCAGGGCGATGTCCAGGCTGCGTTGGCGCAGGCCTTCCAGCTGCATGTCCGACTGCTGGTTGTACAGCGCGATGTGTACCGCCGGGCGGTCGCCGCGCAGTTCGCGCAGGGCGGTGGGCAATACGCCGGAGTGCATCGCGTATTCCAGATAGCCGATGCACAGGCCGCCTTCGTCGCCGCGGCCGAGCCTGCGTGCCAGCGATTCCAGCCGGTTGGCGTGGGTCAGCAGGGCGCGCGCCTCGGCCAGGAAGGTGCGGCCATCGGCGGTCAGCCGGATGCGCTGCTGCGAGCGTTCGAACAACTGCAGTTCCAACCGTTCCTCCAGCTGGGCGATCTGCCGGCTGAGCGGGGATTGGGAGATGTGAAGGCGCTCGGCAGCGCGGCCGACGTGTTCATCTTCGGCGACGGCTACGAAATAGCGCAGTTGGCGGAGATCGAGCATAAGACCTGGGAGGACTCAATATTGAGAAATTATGTCTTGGACAGTCTTATGGGGCAAGCCTAGCCTATGCCTCAACCTCAACAACCTCCCCAAAGGGAACTCCATGAGCATCAACACTCTGCTGGCTGGCAAGACCCTCGGCTTCGGTACCGCGCCGCTGGGCAACATGTTCCGTGACATCCCAGAAGCCGAGGCCCAGGCTACGGTGGACGCGGCCTGGGAACAGGGCACCCGCTACTTCGATACCGCCCCGTTCTACGGCGCCGGCCTGGCCGAGATCCGGCTCGGCGACGCGCTGGCCAAGCGCAACCGCAACGACTTCGTGCTCAGCACCAAGGTCGGCCGCCTGATCCTGGACGAAGTGGAAGACACCAGCGCCCGCGACCTTGGCGAGAAGGGCGGCCTGTTCGTCGCCGGCCGCCCCAACAAGCTGGTCAATGACTATTCGGCCGATGCCACCCTGCGTTCGATCGACGACAGCCTCAAGCGCCTGAAGACCGACCGCCTGGATATCGTCTGGGTGCACGACATCGCCCAGGACTTCTACGGTGATGAGTGGCTGTCGTACTTCGAGACCGCGCGCCGCGGCGCCTTCAAGGTGCTGACCCGCCTGCGCGAGGAAGGCGTGATCAAGGCCTGGGGCCTGGGTGTCAACCGTGTCGAGCCGACCGAGCTGACCTTGGACCTGGACGAAGCCCGTCCGGATGGCTTCCTGCTGGCCGGCCGCTACTCGCTGCTCGACCACGAGCGTGCGCTGCAGCGGGTGATGCCCAAGGCGGCCGAACGCAACACCGGCATCGTGGTCGGCGGTCCGTACAGCTCTGGCGTGCTGGCCGGTGGCAGCCACTACGAGTACCAGAAGGCGTCGCCGGAGATCCTGGCCAAGGTCGAGCGCATCAAGGCCATCGCGGCCGAGTACGGCATCAGCATCAAGGCGGCCGCCCTGCAGTTTTCGCTGGCCAACCCGGCAGTGGCGGCGGTGATCCCGGGCGCCAGCCGCCCCGAGCGCATCGCCGAAGACTACGCCGCACTGAAGGAAATCATCCCGGCAGGGTTCTGGCAGGAGCTGCGTGCCCAGGGCCTGGTCGCTGCCAACGCCCCGCTGCCGATCGACAACATCTGAGTCCCCAAGGAGACCTTCCCATGGCAACTGCTTCTGTATCCATCACCGTACCGACCCCGGCCGACCAGGTCTGGAACCTCATCGGCGGCTTCGATTCGCTGCCCGACTGGCTTCCGTACATTCCCCGGAGCGCGCTCAGTGAAGGTGGTCGCGTGCGCCATCTGGCCAATCCCGATGGCGATGCCATCGTCGAGCGCCTGGAAGCCTTCGACCAGGCCGATCGCAGCTACACCTACTCGATCCTGCAGGCGCCGTTCCCGGTCACGGGCTACCGTTCCACCCTGCGCGTGGTCGAGCAGGGCAGTGGTTCGAGGATCGACTGGTCCGGTGAGTTCACCCCGGTGGGCGTCAGCCACGAAGAAGCGTCCGCGCTGTTCGAGGGCATCTATCGCGATGGCCTGAAGGCACTGGAAACCACGCTGGCCGGGTGAATG
Source organism: Stenotrophomonas sp. GD03819 (assembly GCF_029841665.1). Lineage (NCBI taxonomy): Bacteria > Pseudomonadati > Pseudomonadota > Gammaproteobacteria > Lysobacterales > Lysobacteraceae > Stenotrophomonas > Stenotrophomonas sp. GD03819. The sequence goes on along the minus strand of NZ_JAOCEW010000013.1, from coordinate 10,697 downwards.
CCCGTGTGGTGTTGACCGCATGCAGACGCCCCGGCCGGTCCGGGGCGTTTGCGTGTCAGTGTGTGGGCGCCGGTCCACCGCAGGCGACGCGATGCATGGGAAAGTCCATTGCCTGCTTCGGATTGTCCTGCGCAATCTCGATGCGCGCATGCGCGCGCTGGTCGTCGAGGCGCTGGTAGTGGATACGCTGCGGGAAGTCGTTGGCGGGATTCTCGAACACGGCTTCATTGCCATCGACCCGGGTGGCGTTGAAGTCTGTGGCGTTCTGGCCAGAGGGCAGGGCGGTCAGCACCAGGCGTCCATCATCATGCTGGCGCAGCTGCATGAACTCGAAGCCCACCGTGCGGCCGTCCCGCAGGGTGCGGCTGCTGCCGAACAGGGTGTTGCCAGCCAGGGTGGACCACTGCTCGCCGGCACCGGCCGGCTGGCCATCAAGCTGCCAGCAACCGGCCAGCCAGGCCAGGTGTTCGATCTTCGAGGGTGAGGCGGACAGTGCGTGCGGGGCCGCGAGCAGCAGCGGCAACAGGGCCAGGGCGATGCGGAGCGACATCGGTGCCTCCATGCGCGGGAATGTGCGGCCTGTATAGCGCCCGGGGGATCACGCGGCCAGTGCCGTCCCTTCCAGTGCTGATTCCGATACGATCTGTCGCATTGAGCCATTTTTGATTGACCCGGAGTCCCGCCATGGTCGACCGCCTCGCCATCCTTCTTGAACGCTTCGCGGTCACCGCCTCGGTGTTCCATGCCGGCGCGCTGTGCGGCATCAACACGCTGGAGGGTGAGGATGAGGCGGGTCAGTTGCACCTGGTGCGGCGCGGGCCGCTGCAGGTCAGTCACGGGCAGCAGACCGTGCAGGTCGAAGTGCCGAGCCTGCTGCTGTATCCGCGGCCGATGCCACATCGCTTCAGTACCGACCCGCAGCAGGGCGCCGACATGGCCTGCGCCAACCTGCATTTCGAGGGCGGACGGCTCAATCCGATCAGTGCTGCGCTGCCCGATTTCATCTGCTTGCCGCTGGCCGACCTGTATGGAGGCAACGCGGCGCTGGAACTGCTGTTCGAAGAAGCCTTCGAGCAGCGCTGCGGGCGGGCAGCGATGGTCAACCGGCTGTTCGAGGTGGTGATGATCCAAGTGCTGCGCCAGCTGATGGAAGGTGGCGAGATGCGCGGCGGCCTGTTCGCCGGGCTGGGTCATCCGCGGCTGCGGCTGGCATTGGTGGCGATGCATGAAGCGCCCGCACAGTCCTGGACCCTGGAAGACCTGGCCGAGGTCGCCGGCATGTCACGCAGCGTGTTCGCCGCCAGCTTCCGCGAGGCGATGGGCACCACGCCAGGCCAGTACCTGCAGGGGTGGCGGGTTGGGCTCGCGCAACAGGCGCTGCGGCAGGGGCAGCCGCTGAAGCGGATCGCCGACGATGTGGGCTATGGCAGCGAAGCGGCGTTGTCGCGCGCGTTCAAGGCGCATACCGGGCAGTCGCCACGGGAATGGCGCGGGCAGGCGCGGGCCAGCGCGGCCTGATCGGTCAGCCCAGCACCAGCCGGGCGAGCTTCATGCCACCGAACAGACCGGCCAGGCCCAGCGCCACCGAGCCACCGGCATACAGTGCCGCCAGCCCATGCTGGCCACGCTGCAGCAGCAGGCCGATCTCCAGCGCGTAGGTGGAAAACGTGGTGTAGCCGCCGAGGATGCCGGTGGCCAGCAGCAGGCGCAGCTGCGGCGAGGCGCCATTACGCATGGCGAAGACCTCGACCACCACGCCCATCAGCAGCGCACCGCTGATGTTGATCAGGAAGGTCGACCAGGGCCAGGGACTGCCGACCGCCACCCGCGCGCCGATCAGGTTGCAGGCGTGGCGCAGGCAGGCGCCGATGCCGCCGCCGACGAAGACCAGGAAATAATTGTTCAATGCTTGCATGGCGTGCCTCGAATGCGGGTTCGCAGGGTCAATGGCGAACGCCGAGGGCAGGCACGACCTGCCGTCGACGAACACCGGGTTCGTCCTGGCAGGAGCCATCAGCCTTCTCAGGCGGTTATCGGGGGAGCCCCATCCCCATCGCGGTCCATGCTACCAGCGGCGGTGCATTCACGTCATCGAGGTCGTCAGAACGCGAGCCACCTTGCTGCGGCTGAAGCCATCCATCAGCAGTTCGAACGCGAGCAGATCCAGCGCCGCATGGCGGCGGTGGTCGATCTCCAGCCCGTTCTCGGCCACCAGATGGCTGACCAGCTCGTAGGCGTCCTGCCAGACATCCAGATGGGCCTGGCTGGGGATGTAGGCACTGCCGGGCTCACCGACGCCGAGCCCGCTGACCCCGTACAGCAGCTCGCGGGCGTCCAGCTTGGCCGCATCTGCGATGCGGAACAGCTGTTCGGCTTTCACGTGCGAGGCGCTCACGTGATCGTTGAGCCAGTTGCTGATGGTTGCTGTCGTTGATTTGGCGGCGCGTGCCAGATCGGCCGGGCGTGGGTGCCCGGCTTTCTTCATGGCTGCCGCGAGTCGTTGGCCGAGAGTATTCATCTATGCAAGCCAGCTTAACGCGTGGATTGCGAAGAAGCCTTGTCGCAAGAATCAGTCTGGTTAACAGAAGGACCGACCGTGACCGAATTCTGGAGCAAGCGGCAGGTGCGCACCCGGCTGGGATTCCGCACCGACGCCGAACTGGCACGCTTCTTTGGCATAAGCCGTTCCGCAGTGTCGCAATGGCCGAGGGACTTCCCGATTCCGGCCCTGCGGCAATACATCCTGCATCAGCGCTATCCGAACCTGTTCCCCACGACAGAAGCGTCGGCGGGCGAATCCATCTGACTTGCGCCGCCTTTTGTCGCATCTAGCACGCTAAGCGCCTTTTGCTAAGTATGCTTAGCAAAATAGGTAAGATCGATCGATCTGAGAATCACAATCGGCGCCATCTACTGGAGGTGTCGGTCCCTGGGTCCCGCTTACTGTCGGCTTCACCCCATCCGGGGGGGCCGGGTCCCCGTATGTAGTTTCGTGAACGATTAATAATTTCAATCACGAAAGTCGCTGCATGTAATTGACCTGTCGTGAAATCTATGACTAATTGGAGTCAACCAAGCGTGAAGCCTGGGAGTCTTTCAGTAGCACGCAAGTGAGTCGGTAGACCGTCAACAATGCAGAACAAGTCCAACGGAGGTCGTATGGAATACGGCATGCATGGCTTGGCTGAACGGGTACGCCGCGAACTGGAAGCCAGTTACCACAAACACGGATGCGGTCCGGCGTTCTGGGATACCTACCAGCAGGTGCTGGACCGTCTGGTCCCGCAGGGGACCGAGCGTACCGATGTCACCAACGAAATGGCGCTGATCATCGAACAGCTGGGCATCGTCCGGCGTGCGCAGCTTGTACCGCCGCACGCCAACGGGGCGCGTTGATTCAGAGCAGGCGCCAGGCGCCGCAGGCAAGCAGCGCCAGCAACAAGGACAGCAGGGCCAGGGTCCGGGGTCGCCACAGGCGCTTCGGTTGTCCAGCCATCGCCTGCGGACTGCAGTAGCGCACCAGCCCCGGACCGAAACCGGCCCGGTGCTGTTGTTGTGCGCAGGCCTCCAGACAGGCGCCGCAGGCCAGGCAATCGGCCTGCGGCCCCTGGCGGATGTCCAGCTGCATCGGGCAGGCGCTGACACAAGCAGCGCAGTCGGTGCAGTCACCGAGGCGGTCGGCGCTGAAGGTCGGCATCGGTCCGGCCAGCAGCGGATGCGCGGCGCGGAATACGTAGTCCTGCGCAGTGGTCGGGTCGAGCAGGCCGCGGCCACGGCCCAGTACTCCGCCAAGCCCGGACGGACGTGGCCCGCGCGGCTCACCGCGACGGGCGTCGTACAGCATGCGCGGTGTGTGCGGATCGGTCAGCAGCGGCTGCATGCGTGCGAACGGGCACAGCGAACGGCAGACCTGCTCGCGCAGGAAACCGGCATTGCCCCAGGTCGCGGCTGCATAGAACAGCACCCAGAAGGTTTCCCAGCGGCTCCAGCCGGCGTGGGGCGCAGCGGTCACCAGTTCGGCGATGGGGCTGAACAGGCCGACGAAGGTGATCCCGGTCCACAGCGACAACAGCCCCCAGGCCAGCTGGGTGGCCGGGCGTACAGCAGGTGCAGGCAGCATGCGGGCCGCGCTGCGGGCGATCCCGTCGAAGGCGCGCCGCCACAGGGTCTGCGGGCAGGCATGGCCGCACCAGATGCGCCCGGCGAGGTGGGTAAGCAGCGCAAGGCCCACCGCCAGCACCGCCAGCAGTCCGATCAGCACGCCGGCGTCGCTGGGCCACAACGTCCAGCCAAACAGGTCGAATCGCCGCGCGTTGATGTCCAGCAACAGCGCCTGGCGACCCTCCCAGCGCAGCCACGGCAGTGCGTAGAACAGCGCCAGCAAGGCGGCGCTGAGCGTGCCGCGCCAGTGCCAGGGACGAGGGATCCGGGTGCAGGACGTACTCATCCCAGCGGCAGCTCGTCGTCGTCATCGCTCGGCATCGGCCGCTGCAGGTACCAGGTGACCGCGCTGGACAGTGCCGTCACCGACCAGAACATGAAGAATCCCGCCGTATAGCCCAGTTCGCGACTGATGGCCGTGCCCGGGAAACTGATGGCCTGCAGGCGCAACGGATCGACGAAGGCGAAGAACACCACGCTGGCAACGCCGGCGGCGATGAAGCTGGGCCAGAGGATGGCGCCCCACTGCTGGATCAGCCTCTGGCGGCGGTTGGGAGAAGGTCTGTTCATGCTGTCCCGGATCGAGAAGTGGGCGGCGCGTATACTTCGCCAAGGCTGGCGCGGCATCCGCAGGGCATGCTTCCTGCAAGCGTGCCAGCCTAGGTGCAGCGGACTGCGCCGACATTGATCTGGATCAACGGCGCTGCCGCCTGGGTGCGGCACACTGCCGGCACGCTTTGGGTACCCCGATGAACGCAACACCGCCGCCTGTCCTCCCCGTCGCCTCGCCCGGGTTGTGCACCGAGCAGGAAGTGACCCGCCTGGTTCACGATTTCTATGCCCGCGTGCGTGAGGAAGAACGGCTGGGACCGGTGTTCGAGGCGCACGTCCACGATTGGCCTGAGCATCTGGCGCAGCTGGTCGACTTCTGGTCGGCGATGCTGCGCGGTACCCGCCGCTTCAAGGGCTCGCCGATGTCCAAGCACATGGCCATCGAGCTGGACAAGGACCTGTTCGACCGCTGGCTGGTGCTGTTCCGGATCACCACTGCCGAATGCAACAACCCGCCGATGCAGGAACTGGCCAACGACGTGGCCGCGCGCATCGGTGACACCTTCTGGAAGCGCTACCAGATGCTGCGCTGGCCGCAGGTGGGCCTGCCGGTGCTGGGGATCCCCGGCAAGGATTGATCTGGGTCAAGGCGGCGCAGGCCGCCCGGCGCGATGCTGGCGGCATGGACACGTTCTCTCCCGCCGCCGGTGGCCTGGCCTGGACCTTCGACCCCGACCTTCTGCGCCGGCACGACCAGCCGGGCCCGCGCTACACCTCGTATCCGACCGCGCCGCATTTCCATGATGGCTTCGACGCGCCGGCGCTGCGCCAAGCGATCTCCGACAGCAACCAGCTGGCCCGCGCGCTGTCGCTGTATGTGCATGTGCCGTTCTGTTCCAGCCCCTGCTTCTACTGCGGCTGCAACCGGGTGATCACCCGCGATCGCGGTCGTGGCCACAGTTACGTCTCGCGCGTGCTGGCCGAGGCCGACCTGTTGGCGCCGCAGTTCGATGACGGCCGCGAGGTGATCCAGCTGCACCTGGGCGGTGGTACGCCGAACTTCCTCGATGCCGAGGCGATGACCACGCTGGTGGAAGGGTTGCGCCGGCGCTTCGATTTCAGTGATTCGCCGCAGCGCGATTTCTCGATCGAACTCGATCCGCGCTTCATCGACACCCGCGACGTCGCCATGCTGGCGCGGCTGGGCTTCAACCGGGCCAGCCTCGGCGTGCAGGATTTCGACCCGCAGGTGCAGGAATCGATCAACCGCATACAGGGTGTGCAGCAGACGCTGGACATCCTGCGCGCCTGCCGCGACAGCGGCATGCGTTCGGTCAACGTCGACCTGATCTATGGCCTGCCGGGGCAGAGCCTGGAAGGATTCGGCCGCACCCTCGAACGGGTGCTGGCGCTGCGCCCGGATCGCCTGGCGGTGTATGGCTACGCGCATCTGCCGCATCTGTTCCGCGCGCAGAAGCAGATCGACGAAAGCCGCTTGCCTTCGCCGGAAGACAAGCTGGCGCTGCTGGGCCTGGCGGTGGAGAAGCTCTCCGCGGCTGGCTACCAGTACATCGGCATGGATCACTTCGCACTGCCGGAAGAGGATCTGTCGCGCGCACAGCGCGCCGGCCAGCTGCATCGCAACTTCATGGGCTATACCACCCACGCCGATACTGATCTGCTTGGCCTGGGCGTGAGTGCGATCAGCCACATCGGTGCCACCTACAGCCAGAATCCGCGCGATCTGCCGTCGTGGGAGGATGCGGTGGACCAGGGCCAGCTGCCGGTCTGGCGCGGCGTGGCGTTGAGTGCCGACGACCAGCTGCGTGCGGAACTGATCCAGCAGCTGATGTGCCAGGGCGAGGTGGATGGCGTGCTGCTGGGGCAGCGTCACGGTGTGGATTTCGAGCAGTACTTCGCCGAGGACGTGCGTTCGGTGCAGCGGCTGCAGGAAGACGGCCTGGCCGAATACCGCGATGGCGTGGTGCGTGCCAGCGAACCTGGGCGGCCATTGCTGCGGTTGCTGGCGATGTGCTTCGACCCGTACCTGCGTGCCGCACATGAGCAACCGCGTTACTCGCGGGCGATCTGAAGGTAGCGTGTGCTGCGTTCGTGTGGTGCCCGGAGCCGGAATCGAACCGGCATGGGGTTGCCCCCGGCGGATTTTAAGTCCGATGCGTCTACCAGTTTCGCCATCCGGGCCTGCAGCGCGGCGCCGATTGTAGCCCACCTGCGGTGCCGCGACCGGATTGCATCACGGCGGCGGCGTGCTTAACTGTCGATCGCATTCATGTCATAGTCCCTGCCATCGTTCCCAGGGGGGGAGCCACCTGATGTCGCTGCACGCGATTGCCTATGCCAGTGAGGCCCGCGCCGATCTGCAGACAACCGATCTTGACCGCCTGCTGGCCGACGCCACGGCATTCAATCGTGTAGCCGGTGTCACCGGTGTCCTGATGTTCGACGGAGCACGCTTCCTGCAGTATCTCGAGGGCCCGGAGGACGGCATCGATTCGGTGTTCCAGCGCATTCTCAACGCGCGCAGCCACGTGCAGCTGAAAGTGCTGTGCCGTGCACCCGTGGTGCAGCGCGCATTTCCGCGCTGGTCGATGGGCACGCGGCGGATCGAGCCGGAGCTGCTGGCGCAGATTGTCGATGCCGCGTGGCCCGGCTTCCTGCTTGGCAGTGGTGGATTCGAGCGCCTGCTGCAGGCCTGGACCGGCGCCGACGGTGAACTGGAACCGGCCGCGGTGGCGTTGGGGTCCTGAGCCCGCCTTGGCGGCAGGGCGCCGGGGCCGGTAGGCTGTAGCCTTTCTGGCGCAGGTTTTCCGGAGTGGTGCAGCAGATGAGTGTGTTGGCCGAAGCCATGGCAGCGTATGTGCGATCGCATCCGTTGCACGGGATGTGCCGATGAGTGCGCCGGTTGCGGCGGCCAGCGCCCCCCGGTTTGCGGTGATCGGCCTGGGTTATGTCGGCCTGCCTTTGGCGGTGGCGTTTGGCCGGCAGTGGCCGACGTTGGGCTTCGATATCGATGCCGGTCGCATCGCCGAGCTGCGCAGCGGCCAGGACCACACGCTGGAAATGGAAGCCGACGAGCTGGCCAGTGCGCAGCTGCTGCAGTTCGGCAGTGATCCGGCATTGCTTGATGCCTGCAATGTCTACATCGTCACCGTGCCGACCCCGATCGATGCATACGAGCAGCCCGACCTGGAGCCCCTGCGTTCGGCGACACGACTGATTGCCAGTCATCTTCGCGCCGGCGATCTGGTGATCTACGAGTCCACGGTGTACCCCGGCACCACCGAGGAAGTGTGCGTGCCGCTGCTGGAGCAGGGGTCGGGCCTGCGCTTCAACGAAGACTTCTATTGCGGCTACAGCCCGGAACGGGTCAGTCCCGGCGACCGCCAGCGGCGCCTGGCCGACATCCGCAAGATCACGTCCGGCTCGACACCGGAAGTCGCTGCGGTGATTGATGGTCTGTACCAGCGCATCATCGCCGCCGGTACGTTCCCGGCGCCTTCGATGCGCGTGGCTGAGGCGGCCAAGGTGGTCGAGAACATCCAGCGCGACGTCAACATTGCGCTGGTCAACGAGCTGGCCCTGATATTCGATCGGCTCGGCATCGATACCCAGGACGTGCTCGACGCCGCTGGCAGCAAGTGGAATTTCCTGCCGTTCCGGCCGGGGCTGGTCGGCGGTCACTGCATCGGCGTCGATCCGTATTACCTGCTGCACAAGTCCGAGAGCGTGGGCTACCACCCGGACCTGATCCACACCGCACGGCAGGTCAACAACCGCGTCGGCGAGCATGTGGCGGCGCGGGTGCTGGCGATGCTGGCCGAGCGTGGCCGTGCGCCGGCGGACGCACGCATCCTGGTGCTGGGCGTGACCTTCAAGGAGGATTGCCCGGACCTGCGCAACAGTCGCGCGCTGGAACTGGCGCAACGGCTGCGCGATGCCGGCGCGCAGGTAGAGGTCAGCGACCCGTGGGTCGGCCCGGCGGCATTGACCGGCGAGGGCCTGGATTGGCTGGCCGAGCCCGGGGCAGGGCGCTATGACGCAGTGGTGCTGGCGGTGGCCCACGCCCGTTTCAAGGCGATGGATGAATCCGCAATCCGGGGGCTGTTGGCGCCGGGTGGCCTGGTCTACGACGTGAAATCGGCCTGGCCGCGCAACGTGGTTGACGATCGCTTGTAAGCCCGGGCAGTGAACGGCGCGGTAGACTCGGGGGCAGTTGCAACCGAGGAAAGCCATGCACCGGTATATCGTCTACCTGCTCGCCATCCTGATGTTCCCGATATGCCTGTGGCTGGCCACGATCTGGCCGGCCTGGTATTGGGGCGTCGGCCTGACTGCCGCGATGGTGGCGCTGGGGACCTGGGATCTGCTGCAGAAGCGCAGCACGCTGCGCCGCAACTATCCGGTGATGGCGCACTTCCGCTACGGGCTGGAATCGATCGGCCCGGAGATCCGCCAGTACTTCGTGCAGAGCGACCTGGAAGACGTGCCGTTCTCGCGCCAGCAGCGGGCACTGATCTACCAGCGCGCCAAGAACGAGATGGACACGGTGCCGTTCGGCACTCTGCGCAGCACCTATGCGGTGGACTACGAGTGGATCAATCATTCGCTGGCACCGACCGCCATCGCCAAGCATGACTTCCGCGTGTTGATCGGCCCGAACTGTGCCAAGCCCTATTCGGCCAGCGTGTTCAACATCTCGGCGATGAGCTTCGGTTCACTGTCGGCCAATGCCATCCGCGCGCTGAACGAAGGCGCGCGCCAGGGCGGCTTCTATCACGACACCGGCGAGGGTTCGATCTCGCCCTACCACCGCGAGATGGGCGGTGACCTGGTATGGGAGATCGGCTCGGGCTACTTCGGTTGCCGTGACGAGAAGGGCGGTTTCAGCGAGGAGCGCTTTGTTGCCAATGCCACCCATGACCAGGTCAAGATGATCGAGATCAAGCTGTCGCAGGGCGCCAAGCCGGGCCACGGTGGCGTGCTGCCGGCGCCGAAGGTGACCGCCGAGATCTCGGTGACGCGTGGCGTGCCGATGGGGGTGGACTGTGTGTCGCCGTCGCGTCACTCGGCGTTCTCGACGCCGGTCGAGCTGCTGCAGTTCGTCGCCCGCCTGCGCGAGCTGTCCGGTGGCAAGCCGGTTGGTTTCAAGCTGGCCATTGGCCACCCGTGGGAGTGGTTCGGCATCGCCAAGGCGATGCAGGAAACCGGGTTGCTGCCGGATTTCATTGTGGTCGACGGCGCCGAGGGCGGCACCGGCGCAGCACCGGCGGAATTCGTCGACCATGTGGGTGTGCCGATGCACGAGGCGCTGCTGCTGGTGCACAACACCCTGGTCGGCCTCGATCTGCGCGATCGCATCCGCATCGGTGCGGCTGGCAAGATCACCAGTGCGTTCGACATCGCGCGGACCATCGCGCTGGGGGCTGACTGGTGCAATGCCGGCCGAGGCTTCATGTTCGCGCTGGGCTGCATCCAATCACTGAGCTGCCATACCGACAAGTGCCCGACCGGCATCGCGACCCAGGATCCCGCACGCTGGAAGCATCTGGATGCACCGGACAAGGCCACTCGTGTGTACAGCTACCACGAGCACACGCTGCATGCCTTGAAGGAACTGCTGTGTGCCGCGGGCCTGAACGACCCGGCTGAACTTGGGCCGGAGCACATCCTGCGTCGTGTTTCGCCGGTGGAGATCCGTTCGCTGGCCTCGCTGTACCGTTACCTGGAACCGGGCGAGCTGCTGCACAAGGTGCCCGACCATGCTGTGTTCCATGCGTTCTGGGCCGATGCACGCAGCGATTCCTTCCAGCCGCCGCCGAAGATCCAGGCACTGCGCGCCAGCAAGTCGCGATAACGTGTTGTGTTGTAGAGCCGAGCCCATGCTCGGCTGATCTTCGTTCCAACATCGCGATGCGTGATCGAGAAGCAGCCGAGCCTGGGCTCGGCTCTACAAGGAGATGTCA